>NZ_JBHUON010000018.1:0-91018 GCF_042686155.1 Mucilaginibacter antarcticus
CAAGATAAATATTTGATATTCAGATATCTATATCAAATAAAACCAAATCCTTCAAAACAAAAAAGTCGGAAGATTAATCTTCCGACCATGACTGGCTAATTGGCCCACCTTTTTATTTTATATAGAAATATTATCTAAGCGCCTCAATACTAGCAGTAACCCTACTTTCAAAATCTTCAAAGAAACCTTCGG
The DNA here is from genome assembly GCF_042686155.1 of Mucilaginibacter antarcticus. Taxonomy (NCBI): domain Bacteria; kingdom Pseudomonadati; phylum Bacteroidota; class Sphingobacteriia; order Sphingobacteriales; family Sphingobacteriaceae; genus Mucilaginibacter; species Mucilaginibacter antarcticus. Next base: position 193 of record NZ_JBHUON010000018.1, read on the forward strand.
AGGTCCAATCTATCTCCCCTTTTTTATTGATCAGATAAAATGATGGACCTGCACTTACCTGGTACACTTTTGCTAAGGGGCGGCCATTGATGTAGATAGGGCTTTTTACCTTGTTTGTTTTTATAAATTTATCTACCGCTTCTTTAGTGTCTACATAATTTACCGAGACAATTACCACGTCTGTACCATCGTATTTTTTGTGCATTTTTTCAAGAACCGGCAAAGCCAGCATACAGGCGGGGCATCCATTAAATGTAAATTCCATTAAAACAACCTTGTTTTTCAAAGCGGCAAGCGAAAGTTTGCGCCCATCGGCCGATGTTAACGTCCATTGCGGGGCAACGGTGCCCTTTGCGAGCATAGGGATCCTCACGTCTGGTTTAAATCCTTGCGGAATTTCTATGGTTACAGGGTTTCTCTTATGCTCCGTCGAAATCCGGAAGTCTGAAAAAACATAATCTATTTTTTCAGAAAGGGTTCCAAGCACCATACCCTCTTTTGAAAGTTCGCCTCTAACCTCTGTTCTTAAAGCCGTAATCAGGTCACTTTTCATGTCGATAAATAAATGAAATCTATCGTACAGCTTTTTTACGGTGTCTTCATGGTGGACGAGGATATGATAACAGAGCGCCTTGTTAATTGAACTGTCAGCCATTTTTATCACGACGAATTTGCTTTGAATCAACGCTTCTTTAACCCGTGCTGATAGTTCATGTAAAGGCGATACAAATAATTTTTTCTGGGGATCTTTAAGCCTGTAAACGCTATCCTTAAAATAAAGCTCCAACTCTTTTTGCCCGTCAAACAAATACTTAAACTTGTTTTGACCCTGATAGGTATCTACATTGTAGGCACTGAAAATATTGCCTTTATATCCGTATATGTTTACGTGGCTTTTGGTATGAATTTCGTCCCCAAAAAAGTTCGTGCCGTCCTCTGCAACATTATAACTAATGTTTTTGGCAGACCCTACCTTGTTGATAGCTTTCTGTAAAATTTCCTGTTGAGCCTTCGCCGAAAAACAAGTAAGCAGGCAAACAAAAAACGCGGAGAGTTTGACTAATAGTTTAATCATAATAAAGTTTGTATCAGTCAAATATAATTGATTTACATTCGGCTGATTAGGTATTAACTCTTTTTAACATATCCCTACAGTACGTTTGCATGGCTGTTCATATTTATTTAAGTTTTTTGATCAGATAAACGCCCGAAACGTAGAGCGGTTTGATCCCTTTTCCGACTGTTCCGAAGGAGAAGTTTTCGAGATGAACAATGACTTTGTAGTTTTTACTTTCCTTAGTTAATGTCAGCATGTCTGCCGGTACTAAGTAGGTACGGTCGTTGTAGTCAGCCCTGTAATTATCCAGATCTTTTCTCTTTGCAAGCTCTATAGCAAGTGTGGTGTCATCAAAAATAAATGCTTCGCCATTTATACCTAACGATAGTATCTTATACTCAGATACTTTACGTTTAAAACTTACCCCATCAAATTTAACTAAGCCTGTATCGGCAGCATTGATATCAACCATATAATCGCTGCTTTTAACGCTGATAATATTATCGGTTTTAAAAGCATAGCTGTCTTTGGTAGCGCCCCCAGTGGGTTTGTCATATCGGTACCGGTTGTTTTTTAAGCCTAGATAATTAATGGCCCAAGCTAATTTTTCTTGCCTCTGTTCGTATCTGTTTAAACTGAAGTTTGTATTATACCTTCCTTTTTGCTTCGCGATAGAATCAGTAACTGCTTTGAGATCTTTAATTATGTATGGCTGTAAAGAGATCAGATCATGCTGATTTACAAGATAGCGCAATTTTTCAACAGCGTCGTTTTCATCCGCAGAGTCAATTTTACTTGCGGAAATTAGCTTGCCATCCTTAAAAGCGTCGTGTCGCTTAAAAATATTGACTAATGCCCGCCTTTGCGAACTTTCAGACACTGAAAACGCCCCCTGTGGGCCATATATCGTTATCAGCGTAACCAGGCACAACGAAATTGGTATCACCTTTATATTCTGCGTTTTAAACAACAGGAAGTAAATCGAAATAAATAGCAACCATAAAGCCAGAGCTATTAAAAAATAGCGCTGTTCTGTTATACCATATTCAAACACGCGGGTGCCTACTGCTACAAATAGCAATATCAACAACGGCAACAGCAGCAAATAAAAGTTGCGGGCAAAACTTTTGAGCCATTTGTTTTCCTCTTGCTCGCGTATAGGGTAAACCAGTAATAACGATAATATCCCAAATACCGCGTAGCCCAATATCAGATAGGATACAAAGCCTTTTGGCAGGTTCCATTGTATTAAAATTTTGGCTTCGTAGGCTAATAGGATAGCAAGGTATATGGTTGCCAACGGTATAAGCACATATTGGGTAAACACCTTTAGCCCGTTGGGGTAACTATTGTCTTTATTGAGGGCGGCAAAGTTTCCCGGTACGCCAGTTAAAAAGAAAGTAGTGCTAAACATGCCTACTATCCAGATCCATAAAATTGCAAAGGTGTCAAACTCAAATTTTACGTTAAACAGCAGATTTACCGCGCCCAATGCTGCGGCTAAGCCACCAAAAAGCACCGCGCTATATAATGCGCCCGTTAAAAACCTAAGAAAGAGGGTCTTGTTAAACTGCCAAAAGCCCTGGGTTTGTTCTTTGACAATATATGCCGTAAAAGACACCAATAAATGAAAGGCCAGGGCGAGCAGTAAGAAGCGTATCCAGTCGGACTGGTTACTGCTAGGGTTTAATAGTAACAGTAACAAAAGCGCCACTAAAACGACACCCGCTTTTAATAGTAAACTTTTGCTTTTACCTAGATCTCGACTCTCTGTATACAGCGTGGCCGAAAGTGAAAGCAAAAAGCCCAAATTGCTTATCATAATAACGCGAATGCACCAGCTTTCGGCTACGGGGTGTATGCTATCCAACTCCACATTAACGCAGCCGGCTACGGTGCCCGTTAAGGCAAAGAGCAGTTCAATAGGGAAGCGTTTAGCGGTTTGCCAGGCGCCTTCTGCAAGGCTTTTAACGGATGGAAATTTCATGGTAAAGGCTTAATTGTCGATCTAAAGTACAGAAATTTAAATTTCGCTTTGTAAAAACCTTAACCCTTAAGGCATATCAATTGCATTTAACACATTTACGCTTATATTTGCGTTCCAGAAAAACATCATTTAATTAGCAAGATGAGAGAAATACAGTTCAGAGAAGCGCTTCGCGAAGCAATGCAAGAAGAAATGCGCAATGATGATAGCATATACCTGATGGGTGAAGAGGTTGCCGAATATAACGGTGCCTACAAAGTTAGCCAGGGTATGTTAGATGAGTTTGGCGCTAAACGTGTTATTGACACGCCGATATCTGAATTGGGTTTTGCCGGTATTGGCATTGGCTCGGCCATGAATGGTTTAAAACCAATCATTGAGTTTATGACGTTTAACTTCTCGCTGGTTGCTATTGACCAGGTGATTAATGGCGCTGCCAAAATCATGTCAATGAGTGGTGGCCAGTTCTCGGTACCAATTGTTTTTCGTGGCCCTACCGGTAATGCGGGTATGCTAAGCTCACAGCACAGCCAGTGCTTTGAAAACTGGTATGCAAACTGCCCGGGTTTAAAGGTGGTTGTACCATCAAACCCCGCTGATGCTAAAGGTTTATTAAAATCATGTATCATTGATCCTGATCCTTGTATTTTTATGGAGTCTGAACTGATGTATGGCGATAAAGGCCCTGTTCCGGAAGAAACTTATTATATTGAGATAGGTAAAGCAGCCGTAACTAAACAAGGTACGGACGTTACGTTGGTAGGTTTTGGCAAGATCATGAAAGTGGTTAATGCTGCTGCCATTGAACTTGAAAAAGAAGGTATCAGCGCCGAGGTTATTGACCTTCGCACTGTACGCCCTATAGATTACGAAACGGTGATCAACTCGGTTAAAAAAACCAACCGTCTGGTATTAGTTGAAGAAAGCTGGCCTTTAGGCTCTATTGCTACCGAGATCGCATTCAAAGTACAGAAAGACGCGTTTGATTATCTAGATGCACCAATACTGCGCATAATGGGCGGCGACGTACCTTTGCCGTACGCACCAACGCTGATACAAGAGTACCTGCCAAATGCAGATAAAGTTGTTAAAGCGGTTAAAGAAGTAATGTACATTACAAAATAACATGCTTAAAAAGACGCGAAGTTTTGCGTCTCTACCGTAAATTTTTAAAAGCCCTGATATTATCAGGGCTTTTTTTATGCTTATTATTGTGTACCAATTAACGCGTGCCTTTATGAAACTAAATAAAACATCCTATTTGCTGATAGTCGCCCTGATATTTATCAGCGCCATCGTTTTTGCGCAAAAGCGCGACCTGAATATTGTATTCATCGGCAATAGCATAACTTATGGAGCAGGCTTGCCGGACCGCACTACCCAGGCACCGCCGGTTATTTGCGCCAGCTATTTAAAAATGCAGAAGAAAATAGGCGGGGTGGATTTTTCAAACCAAGGCCATAGCGGTTATACAACGCTGGATTGGCTGCCTGGCACACGCGCTTTAAGCGCTGCTGAAGACGCGGCGAGGGCTTTTGTTAACCAGCGGGCACAAATGATTTTTGCAATAAAAATAGGCACTAATGACAGCGCTATAAAAGGCACTCATGGCGCACCGGTTGCCGTAGCAGATTATCGTGCTAATCTGAAATCAATTATTGATCAGTTATTGAAAGATTTCCCTGGCAGCGTGGTAATATTGCAGCATCCAATATAGTACAGCCCTAATACTTATAACGGCACAGCTTACCTGCAAGAAGGCTTAACCCGCCTGCAAACCTATATTCCGGTTATTGATGAACTAGTAAATAGTTACAGCAAAACTAATCGTAAACAAGTTTTTGTCGGTGATAAGGACGCTTGGGAGTATTTCAAGAAAAACGCCGAAACCGATTTTCAGCATGAGCAGGGCCAGCAGGGGATATTTTACCTGCATCCCAATGTGCAAGGTGCTGTCGCTCTCGGCGAGTTTTGGGGTAAGGCAATAGCGAAGGTGGTGAAATAGTACGCACTTTAAGCTCTCCGGGCGACCGCAATCGCGCTTTGTCCTTACAAATTCTTCATCAACGCCGCTAAAAATTCATCCGGTATCTCAATATGCGGGATATGCCCGCAATTAGCAAAGGCTACCAGCTTTCCTTTTGGGATACGCTTAGCCGTAGCCGGACCGAATAGTTGATATTGACCGTGGTTGGCTTTTTCTGTAGGGGATAAGGATGCTTTACCAATTATCGTCCTGTCCTGATTGCCCACAAATAACACAGTGGGAACTTTGAGCAAGCCGAATTCATAATACACGGGCTGCTCGTAAATCATTGTAAAGGTAAGGGCGGACACTTTGGCATAACGTGCAAAGTTTGCGCTTTTACTTGGCCCCGCGCCTATACGTACAAGGTAGTCATATTCAGGCTTCCATTTAACAAAGTACGAATCGGTGTAGTATTTTTTTACGCTTTCATATGTGGTCTTTAGTTCGGTTTGATATTGTTGATCTATACCGATGTACGGAACAAAGGTTCGGTAATCTTCCAAACCGATTGGATCTTCCAGCAATAGCTTATTTACCCTGTCCGGATACATAAGGGCGAATCGGGTCGCCAGCATACCACCCATGGAGTGACCGAGCAAGGTCACTTTATTAATGGCTAAAGCATCCAGCAGTTCCTTGTTAAATCGCGCCAGCAAATGAAAGCTGTAATGAATCAGCGCTTTATCTGATTTTCCGAACCCGATCTGATCAGGTACTATAACTCTGTAGCATTTGGCAGTTAATGCTTTAATAACGTTTCCCCAGTAATAACCTCCGAAGTTCTTACCATGAAACAGCATCACGGTTTTACCATTATGTTTTGCCGGGCTTATATCCATGTAAGCCATATTGAGCGTTTGCCCTTCTGTTTTGACCTGGCGATATTTTACTGCATAGGGTTATTTGAGGTTGCTTAAGGTGATAGATATGCTATCCTGTGCCTGAGATTTAAAAAAAGCACCGAGCATAAAAAATGCCAACCAAATTCTCGTTTTCATACTTGAATTACAGTTGGCACTGGTATAAGTTTTATCCCGTGTTGCTTAGCTTGGTGACATCACCACGGGTTGCTCATCCTTATTAATCTTTTTGTACGAAGCAACGTCGGGCTTTGCCTTAGGCGCTTTTTTGTCGAAAATGTGGGTAACCTTGCCAAACAGGCCTTTTGCTTTATCCCAAACACCTTCAACTGCGTCTTCAGAAATGTAATGCGATGCTTTTTGAGACAATAAGCCAACTATAGTTTTTACAATGAAGCCCGACTTTTTAAACAAGGTGTTGTTTAATGCAAGTGGTAAAACCAGGCGCGATATCAAACCCAAGAAATCCTGGTTAAAAATACCGCCGTCTTTATCATCTTTTTTGTCGCCACCTCCAAACATTGAAAATACGGACGAAAATATTGCGCCCGGGCTGCTAAAGCGTTTGTTAAGCTCCATTCCTTTCTCGCGTTCTAAACCCTGTAATCGGTAAATCTCGTTCTTTAGGTCTGTATGACTTAATATAGGCAGATCATTCATTTTCTTTTTCCTTTGGTTTGAAAATCGTTTTCACAATGGCGTTGGCTATTGGTCTTTCAAAGGCCAACTTGTTAAATTTGAGCAGTAATGCAATGATCAGGTATAGTAAAGCTACACAGCCAAATCCCTGCCAGTTTGAATGTAGTACATGGCCCAGAAAAAGCGCCAAAGTAAAACTTGCAAATAAAAAGGCAAGCAACATGCTTATAATAACCACCAAATCGGCTATTATGCTGGCAATAACGGTTGAGCTGCTGTCAACCGCTTTGTATTTGGCCAGCTTAATCCGTATTTCTATATACTCCTTAATCTGGTCAATAAGCGATGGTTGCGGCTGTTCTTCTTTCGGGACTTCTTGTTCCATGGTAACTGGTTAGTAATGCGTTGATAGTCTTAAAGCCGGAGTGAGTACTATCCGGCTTTAAGACTACAGACTTGACATTTATGCGTGCTCCAGGTCATCCTGGTATTCTTCTTCAGCACCTTTAATTTTTGATTTGATATTCTCTACTACTTTGTCTTTAAACCCAACAAGGTTGTCAATTTCGGCAGCGGCGGTCTCCTTTATCGAGTCGCCAAGATTTTTTAATGATTCTGTTAATTTATCGCGTGTTTCGTCGCCTTTTTCAGGTGCAAATAAAATACCTAGGGCTGCGCCTGCTGCAAGCCCTGCAAGTAGGGCTAAAACTACTTTTGTGTTACTATTCATATAAACAGGTTTTTGAGTTGAACATTTAATTTAATTAACGATTAAATACCTTGCCAAATATATTTAACCATAAAATTTTGACTTTGTTTAGCTATAATTAAATAATAATTCACTGCTGTTAATTACATTGAGGACAAGTTAACTCTCCGGGTTGGCCTGTATCCTGTCCAGTTGGTCGGCGGCCATCCTGTTTGTTTCATATATTTCTATCAGCAATAAAAAGTAAGATAATAATAATGGACCGAATACCAATCCTGTAATGCCAAATAACGGTAAGCCTATAAACACCCCCACAACTGATATAAGGGGATGCGTGTTGGCTATTCGCTTGTTAATAATCATGCGCAGCACATTATCAACATTGCCAATAAACAGTAGTCCATAAGCTAACAATAAAACACCCTTAAGGGTTTCGTTATTTGCAAATAAAAGCAGACTGGCGGGTATGCAAAGGGTAGGCGCGCCCACTACCGGTAAAAACGATATAAAGGCGCCTATCACACCCCAGAAAACAGGATCGGGTATCCCAAACAGCCAAAAGCCGTTGGCCAACAGGGCGCCCTGCACTACCGCTATAACGCCTTGGCCCAGTACGTTAGAGTAAGTTGAATTGCGCAAAGCCTCTGCAAATTTAATGGCATATTGTTCTCTGAAAGGGGCATAGCGCATAAGCCCGGCTTCAAATTCGCGGTTTTGGACGAACATAAAATACAGCAGAAAGTACATGACAATCAATACCAAGATTATATTTGCCGCGCTGCCAATTAATGATGGGAAAAGATCAGTGGCATAAGTTCCCAGTTTTTGCAAAGTGGTTTCGGCAAATTCGGGTTGATTAAATTTATCGCCGGTAAACTTATCAATCTTGTCTATCCATTCTTGCAGCCTTAAATCGCCGGTATTAATTTCTGATATTTTGCCTATTACCATAAAACAAATGGATATAAAGGGCAATACAATTACGGTGAGCGATAAAATGATGATGGTAAGTGCAGACAATGGCTTGTTCCACCCTTTTTTGTCGGTCATGTACAAATACCAGGGCCTAAAGATGGTGAAGAGCACGATAGCCCCTAAAATTGAGCTAAACAAACTGCTTAGGGCATAAAGTATAAAGCAGCCCAGCACAATAATACTTACCAGTATAATGTTGTTACGCTGCTTATAATTGAAAATAGACATGGGTATGTGTAATTACACAATAAACAAAGAAACCGTGGATAGTTTTATTCGGGCTCTCTTATAAGCTCATTTATTTTATGGGCGCTGCCTTGTATGGTATTTAAGCAGTAAGTAATGTCTTCTGTAGGCTCGGCTATCTCGTATTTTAAGGTTTCTAAAGCCAGATGAATATTTGATAACTGGTTTCTGATATCATGCCGCAATTTGCTCAGAGCTTCCTCACCACCCGGTTTGTAGTCCATATATCAAATGATTATTTCAGGTTGATGGCCTTCATTTTATTATAAAGTGTTTTACGGTCGATGTTTAAAATCTCGGCGGCGCGGGTTTTATTGAAATTCACTTCGCGCAAAACTTTTAAAATCGTTTCGTATTCCGCTTCAAGCGCCGCGTTTTTTAAATCGTGACGTGGTTCTTTTACTTCGGACTGCTGCGGTGCCTGGTTAAAGCTACTTTGCTGATGACCGTAATCAAACCCTGGCATTTTATAGTTTGAGATCTCCAGCGGCAAGGCTTTCATGCTGATCTCGCTACCTTCGTTAATCAATGCCGCGCGACGCACAATGTTTTTCAGCTCGCGCACGTTTCCCGGCCAGCGGTACTTTAAAAAACATTCTATCACCTCTGCCGAAAAGTGTGTGACGTTACGACCAAGCTCCAGGTTAGCGGCACCCAAAAAGTACTCTGCTAATAAAATGATATCGTTACCACGCTCGCGCAGTGGGGGCATGTATATGCTAAACTCGTTAAAACGATGGTACAGATCTTCGCGAAATTTGCCTTTGCCTATAGCGTCGCCCAAATTTTCGTTGGTTGCCACAATAATGCGCACATCAAGATCAATTTCTTTGGTGCTGCCTATACGTTTTACTTTGCGCTCCTGTACAGTGCGCAGCAGGGCGGCTTGTATTTCGTAGGATAAGTTACCTACTTCATCAAGAAACAAAGTGCCACCGTTAGCCATTTCGAAGTGGCCTATTTTAGTAGCAAACGCACCGGTAAATGACCCTTTTTCGTGGCCGAAAAACTCACTGGCGGCTAGCTCTTTGGTTAACGATCCGCAGTCCATAGCTACAAAAGGCTGGTTTCTGCGGGGGCTTTGCAGGTGTATACTTTTGGCGGCTTCTTCTTTACCTGAACCGCTTTCGCCCAAAATAATTACGCTGTAATTTGTTGGTGCTACAAGCTCTATTTGTCGAGCCAGCTCTTTTGATGTGCGGCTGGTGCCAATCACCACCCCATCTGTCTGTGGAGCCTGCTTTTTGGCAGGCTTGCCGCTTACAGCCACCGGTTCGTCGGCGCTATCCAGTAAAGCCTGGCGGGTTTCTATGGCTTTGGTAATGGTATTTAAAATCTCGTCGGGGTATAGGGGTTTGCTTATGTAATCATACGCACCCATCTTGATCAACTCGACAGCCATTTTGATGTCAGAGTAACCGGTTATGATAATAACACCGGTGTTGGGGTACTGCGTTTTTATTTTGCGCAGCATTTCGCGTCCGTCGGTATCCTCTAAACGATAGTCGCACAGTACAAGGTCAAACTCCTGGTCTTTAAGATATTCCAGACCGCTATTACCGCTTGATGCTGAAGTAACATCAAAGCCATTACGAGTCAAAAATTTTGACAGTAATACTGCAACATTCACTTCATCGTCTATGATGAGGATTTTTTTCATATCAGCAATATAATTAGCGCGCGGTTTCTAACGTGTTAAGATACACAAAGATGCTAATTTCAATCATAAATTATGCACTAAATAAGTGCATAGGAGTTTCTTTTTTGAGCAATACTGATATTACGGAGCCTAAAGCCTACTTTAAGTTAAAGGCGTAGGCCAGGTGCAGGGCCCAAAAGTTATTGTTGTTGTTATTGTTGTAAAACGTTTGCGTGCTTTCAAAGCGGATACCTGCATCGATGTACCTGTGGTGCTTTTGTAGCGGAAAAATCATGCCTATACCCGGCGACCAGGTAAATGCGTTACTATACATGGCATATAAGGCCTTTTTGTTAGCCAAAAGGGTTTCGCCAACCTCGCCCTGAGCGTAAAAGCGGTCGCCGCCGACAAATAATTTAACACCAACTTTTAATGGGATGGTGTTAAAGTTTGGTAGCGTAGCATTGGTAATAGCTTGTTGGCTTTTGTTGCCGTTAGCCGATTTGAAAAAGGTATTGTAGCCCACACTGGCAGTAACCAAGACATGAGAGAGTACGGGTATGTCAACCTTTAGAGCCACACCTGCCCCATAGCTATAAGCAGCGCCCGCCTCGGCGTTTGTAGGGACATTGACATCGGTGCCAAAATTGCTGCCCGTTGTCGAAAATAATCCGCCACCTAAACCTATTCTTAAGCTATCAGGCACAGTTAGCTGGGCTTTAGCGGCCGAGCTGATGGATATAAACAGAAGGGTGTAAACAAGCGTCTTTAAGGTACTTTTCATATATGCTATCGTTCCAGAGAATAAATGTGTTAAACGCGCTGCGCCTTAGCAACGTATAATATACCAAACTAGTGGTATACATTAATTGTGCAAAACTAACATCAGTTTTCAATAACCTGTTATAAACAGATGTAAAAAAATGTTAAATGATAAATTACGGTATTATGCAAGCACAAAAAAAGCGCTCTTTTAAAAAGAGCGCTCTAATTACAATGGTAGTTGTAGGATCTGTTTTTTGTTTTTTTAGAAGCCGTATGCAACGCGCAGGGCAACAAAGCTTAGCTTGCTGTCGCTGATAGCGCTGTTAAGCTTAGTAGTGCCTTCATACCGCACACCGGCATCAATAAAGTTGGTACCACACACCGGAAACTGGTAACCTATTTGTGGAGCGTAGGCAAACACTACAGCGTTGTTGGCGCCGATGTCTTTCTTGTTTAAAAGAAATGCTGCACCAGCTTGACCCTGGATGTAAAAATTATCAACCGGGAAGTATTTGATACCTGCTTTAACCGGTAAAATTTGTACATCTGTGCCTTTAATTACAGTCGTACCAACGGTTATGTCTTTAGCAAAAATGTTGTTATAACCTGCGTTAAGGGTTACAAATACCTGGTTTGCTACAGGGATATCTGCCTGTACAGAACCGCCGAGGTTCCATTTGGCGTTGTCGGCTAACTTTCCGGTTGGGACACCCGCGTCAACGCCGATGCTGTAACGGATACCATTTGATGTTTTTGTAGATGTAGGGTTGGTTTGTGCTTTAGCGCCTAAGGTAAAAGCGGCTAAGGCTACAACAAGTGTTGTGATTTTAATTGTGTTTTTCATGGTTTGTAAATATTAAATTGTTGTGTGTCGTATTGTCAACGCAGCAAAGTAACATCACAATCCCTTAACAATTTTTCATGGAAATGTCATCATTATTCAATCGATTGATTAGCAATGATTTATTTTTTGACCATTAAGGTATATTGGTCAGTATTTTGTAATAAATCACGTTATTTGCCTTTAAACACAGGTTTGCGTTTTTCTAAAAATGCAGCTACACCCTCTTTATAATCGTTGGTATTAAAGCATTTGGCAAACTCCTCAATCTCTGTTTCAAAACCATCGGCAGTGCCGGCCGCATTTACCGCGGTAATTGCGGCAGCTATAGCGAGTGGTGCTTTGGTGATAATTTTCTGTAAGATCTCTTCAGCCTTACCCATCAGGTGGTCCTGACTAACTACATGGTTTACCAGGCCAAGTTGGTACGCCTCGGCAGCGGTTATCATATCGGCCGTCATAATTAATTCGAGCGCCTTGCCTTTACCTATCAGGTTGGTTAAGCGCTGCGTGCCGCCGTAGCCGGGTATTAAACCAAGCGTAACTTCGGGCAGGCCCATTTTTGCGTTGTCTGCTGCGATACGTATGTGACAGGCCATGGCCAGTTCAAGCCCGCCACCTAAGGCAAAACCGTTGATGGCAGCCACCACAGGTTTACTAAACCCTTCTATCAGGTTAAATATGTTTTTATGATTTTCATGAGCCAAATTACGGCCGGCTTCTGCGTCCATTCCTTTAAATTCGGCAATGTCCCCACCTGCTACAAAGGCTTTTGCACCTGCGCCGGTAATAATTAGCCCGCCAATGTGGTCATTATGCAAAGCGTCGCCCAGGGCAATGTGCAGTTCAAAAAGTGTGTCTTTGTTTAAGGCGTTTAGTTTGCTTTCGCGACTGATAATAATATACCTGATGCGTCCCCTGTCTTCTGTCCTGATATTTTGGTAAACCATGCTTCAAAGTTAGAAATTACGATGCGTATGCACCCAGTCGGTAATATATTTTACAATATCATGTGTACTGGTACCGGGAGGAAACAGTTCGCCCACGCCCAAACTTTTCAACGCAATCCTGTCATCTTCAGGGATAATTCCGCCACCGGTTATTAAAACGTCATCCATTTTTTTGTCCTTCACTAATTGAATCACCTTAGGGAAAACAGTCATGTGTGCGCCGGAAAGTATAGAGATGCCTATAGCGTCAACATCCTCTTGCAAAGCGGTATTAACCACCATTTCGGCAGTTTGGCGCAAGCCGGTGTAAATTACCTCCATCCCGGCATCGCGCAGGGTAGTTGCTATTATGCGGGCTCCACGGTCGTGGCCGTCAAGCCCTACCTTGGCAACTAGAACACGTATAGGTCTGGTAAATGGTTTTTCGCTCATGATCCATTGTATGGAATAGACGCAATATAGCGATTTTGAGAAGACAAGCCGAGGCAAGCTAGTGTTAACATAAACTTAATATTGAATTATCATTGACGTTACATAACTTTAATATACCAATTGTAACGGATTATGCTGCGGTGTGCTTATGTACTTCTCTTCCTGCTATTTGCTGTTTTGCCAAAGGCGCGCGGACAGGAAACGAAGCATAATATCAGCTTTGATTTTTACGAAGGTACTTTTAATGCAAATTTTGACAGCTCGCTTTCCGTCGATATTGATCAGGAACTTACTCCACGGGTTATCCGGTCGTTTTACGCCACATTAATAAAAGGCAACTATCAGCCATTAACAGATTCGCTGATTACTTACCGCAAAAACCATCAGTTAAACGATTGGCTTTACTATCAGCTTGTACGTAAAGTTGCGCAGCAAGTTAGCCCTAAAGAACACAACTACAGCCGGTATACCCTTTATAAATGGTTCCTGCTGGCTAAAACCGGTTATGACGCCCGCCTGGCGTTAACCAGTAATAAAGTAATATTTTACGTGCGCAATACAGAAGAGGTAGAGGATATCCCCTTTTTTAATATAGACGGTAAAAAGTATGTCTGCATTAATTTTCATGACTATCCAAACACCGATCTAAATCAAGATCCGCCCATGCCGGTTAAGGTTGATATTGAAGAAGCAAAAAATCCATTCTCTTTTAAAATTGATAAGATGCCCGATTTTAAACCCGAGCAATATTTTGATAAAAAGCTACAGTTTACGTACGAGCATAAAGCTTACTATTTCAACATCAAGCTAAACCCCAATGTCGAGTCGATATTTAAAAACTATCCGGTGGTTGATTTTGAGAGTTACTTTAATATCCCGGTAAGTAAGCAAACCTACAGCTCGCTTATACCCATGTTGAAGAGTATTGTTAAAGCGATGGACCAGAAAAAAGGGATTGACTACCTGATGCGCTTTACCCGGTACGCGTTTCTGTATGAGAGCGACGAAGATAACTTCGGTAAAGAAAAGCGCCTGTCGCCAGAAGAAACCCTCTTTGCTAAATATAGCGATTGCGACGACCGTGTTGCCTTGTTTTTTTACCTGGTTAAACAGATATATAACAGGCCTATGATAGCGGTTTTATATCCAACCCACATTACCGCTGCGGTACAGTTTGATAAGCCCGTGGGCAGTCCGTTAATATACCAGGGTAAAGCCTATTCATTTTGCGAGCCAACCCCACAGGCCGATGATTTAAAAATTGGCGAGATATCTGCAAAGCTGCAAAACGTACCTTATAAAGTAGTTTATCAATATACGCCACCGATTGTGCCTTAATTTAGCGAGTTGGCGGTGTTAAATATTGCCCTTAGCTAACGAGTAGCCTTGCAAAAAAACAAAAGACTTTAGCCGAAATATCAGCTAAAGCCTTTTGACTATATATCCTTTAAAATTTCTTACAGTTAGTTAGCAGCTGCAATACGGTTTGCTATTTCGTTTACCAATTGCGGCGCAACGTAAATGCTGTCAACTACAATCCAGGTGTGTCTGTCATTGCCCGGTTTAATGTGGCCAATAGGTTTATCATTTTGCAAAACGCTGTATTTATCAGCATCGGCAACAATGCTTAAATTGATTTGGTTGCCATTAAAAGTTGTAGTCAAGGTAATATTTTGAGTAGTAGATGATGTTTGCATATAGTGGTTGTGTTTCTTGTATGTTTTGGCAACATGAAATCAAAAATGATACCAGTGCTAAGCGGTAGCTAAAACTGGGCTTTTTACAGCTATTTACTGTTCAAAATGTCTACATAAAAACCCATAGTGTAGTAATAACGAATACACTCAGCACCTAAATTTCTATTTGTTTAAAATGTTATCGCGGCCCAATCGTCTCCTCTAATAAAAACAGTGGGATGAAAAACCTAGACGACAAAAGAATTGCCATAATTGGTGGCGGCCCCGGCGGCCTAGCGCTTGCCCGTTTATTACAGACGGCTGGTGCAGATGTTAACGTCTACGAACGCGACTATGATGCTAGCGCAAGGCCGCAAGGTGCCACCCTTGATCTGCATGAAGAGTCGGGATTAAAAGCGTTGGAGGCTGCCGGTTTAATGGATGCGTTTTGGCTTAGCTACCGCCCCGGTGCCGACCGTCTGCACCTGATGGATAAAGACGCCAACTCTATCATGGAAGAAAACGTAGCAGGCGAAGGTGATTCATCTCGTCCGGAGATAGACCGCGGCCCGCTACAAACGCTGTTGCTTGAATCATTGCAACCCGGTACTGTGGTTTGGGACAGTCATTTTTTAAGCATGACCCAAAGCAACCAGGTTTGGAAACTTGATTTTAAAAACGGCACCGAAGTTTTTGCGGATATTGTAATTGCGGCCGATGGCGCCAACTCAAAGATTCGGCCCTATCTAACGGATATAAAGGCTTTTTACTCGGGTGTTACCGCCATAGAAGGTGCGGTTTACAATTCGGCGATTAACAGTCCGCAGGTACATAAATTGCTAAACGGCGGTAAAATTTTCGCCTTTGGCGATAGTAAAAGCTTGATTGTAAGTTCAAAAGGCGATGGTAGCCTGGTGTTTTATCCCAGCTTTAAAACCGATGAAAAATGGGTACAGCAATCGGGCATAGATTTTACCGA
Organism: Mucilaginibacter antarcticus; assembly: GCF_042686155.1. Classification (NCBI taxonomy): domain Bacteria; kingdom Pseudomonadati; phylum Bacteroidota; class Sphingobacteriia; order Sphingobacteriales; family Sphingobacteriaceae; genus Mucilaginibacter; species Mucilaginibacter antarcticus. The sequence continues at coordinate 15,977 of NZ_JBHUON010000018.1, forward strand.
TAGCCAACAAGTGCTTGATTGGTTTAAAACAGAATATGCAGGCTGGGACGATGTTTGGCAGGAGTTGTTTGAAAACGGCACCGGCACTTTTATCCCAAGGCCATTATACTGTATGCCATTTGATCAAACCTGGGAAGCACAATTCAACCTAACTATGCTTGGCGATGCTGCTCACCTAATGCCGCCCTTCGCAGGTGAAGGGGTTAACATGGCCATGCTGGACGCGCTGGAGTTGAGTGTGACTTTGTTGAGCGATAAATATGCTGATTTGCAAACCGCTATTGCAGCTTATGAGGTCGATATGCGTAGCCGGGCTTCAGCCATTGCACAAATCACGATGGAGTCGACGGATGCATTGCATTCGCCGGGAGCGATAGCATATTTGAAGGCGGTGGTTGGGGCGTAATTGAGTAATTATTACTTCAATATACCCTTTGCTTTAATGTCATTATATATCCATGCATCCTCCAAATCCCTCAGGTTTAAATAATCATCAATAGTGTAAACAATAGGTACGTCAGGCATTACGCCGCGCCCATTTTGTTTTGCCTCCGGTGAAATTTTCAACTGAATAAGGCCAAATCTAAAAAGCAGGCCACTGTTAGGCAAAGCAGACTCATGGGTTATCCCGGCAGTACAGCCATTGCGGCCTCCCCCTGTTTCTTCGCCTACTAAAACGGCTAGGTTGACTTGTAAATTGGCAGCGAGTAAAGCCGCTGCCGAAAAGGAAACGCCATTTATCATAACATAGACCTTTCCGTCAAAATGATTGCTGTCGGGTAATATTGGTGTTTTATCGCCGTAGTCTAATAATTTTGCTGTTGTTTTTTGAGCGTTGTTTAAATCGCCTATTTTTGTTTTGTAAAAATAAGTGGGCTTGTTTATAAGATGCCCAAAAAGCTTACCCATTTGTACAAGGTCGCCGCCCATGTTATTTCGCAGATCAATTACTACGTATTTAACACCCTGTTCTTTAATCGTTCTAAAAAGATCAACAAATGGGTCAGATGCAGTAACAAACCCTGCTACCTTAATATAGGCAGTGCGCTGGCTGCTAAGTATATAGTAGGAACTTGTGATGACACCATTAGCGTCGGATTTTGGCTTAGGCCTGTTAATAACGGATAATTTGCAGGTTTTTATGCTGCCATGTTGCTTTATAGTAAAGGTTAGTTGCTCTTTTAACCCATACGTAAAATAATAGCGGGAGGGAAAATCATTTAAGTTTAATCGCGCAATTTTATAAGTTTGATTATAGCCGTCTGACGGCCACTCGTCCGAAAAGTTTTTAATAAGCTCAGAGGCTGGCTTATTATCGATCGAAAGAATTTCCGCACCGGCCAATATGGTATTATCCCCCGACCTGTTTTTTAAAACGTACAGTTTGCCATTGATGATCTTATATGCCAGCTGTTGTATGGGATACGCTTTGTCACCATTAAAAAAAAGCATATCAGCTGGCGGGATCTTCGGCTCATTCAATAGTAAAGATAGATGCCCATCGCCAATACTTGACAAAACGTGCAATAGCTTAATTCTGAATTGGGGTGCAGTTAAAGGGGTATCGATGGCGTTTTTAAGACTATCAAACTTATAATCAAGCTTGGCCCTGCTGATATACCAATATAGATTGGGCTGCTTTTTTGCAAGCGAATCGTGTACATAATCAATATCCTGCCGTAGCTGCTGTGGCGTAAAGGTTTTAACAAAAATGCTGTTGGCGTTTTGTCCTTTACCCTTATGGCAGCCGCATAGCAATAACAGGACGATAAGATAGTAATGTTTCAAAGGTTAAAGTTTGGTGGCTCTAATATAGCAAATGTATTGCTCACAAAACATAATTATCAGACCGACAGGTCTACTTCGATCGACAGAGGCTTTTATGGCATTTCCGTTAAACCGTAGTATGTCAACCAGGGAACATAGAGGTAATTATGTCCATAATCAGTTGTCCCTTCCATCACGTGATGGCCGCGAGTGAAGCCGCCAACGCCAATAGTAATAAAGCCTTGTTTAAATTCATCTGCTGTTAGTAATACGTTAAACCAACTCCACCACCTTCAAAATTGCATCCACATACTCCCTGTTATTAGCCAGCCGTGGTACTTTGTTTTGCCCGCCTAATTTGCCTTTTTCTTTCATCCAGTTAAAGAAAGTACCTTGGGGTACCCGGCGTACTATAGGGCGGCGCAGGGCCATGTCTTTAAAGCGTTTGGCGTCGTAGTCACTGTTAATGCGGCGCAGGGTTTGGTCCAGTATGTCTACAAAGCGCTCAAACTCGTTAGGGTTTTTCTCAAACTCAATTAGCCATTCGTGCGCGCCGCACTCATCGCCGGTAAAATAAACCGGGGCGGCGGTATACTCGCGTATAATGGCGCCGGTTTGGTTGCAGGCCTCCTCTAAAGCGCGCTCGGCATTATCTATAATCACTTCCTCGCCAAAGGCGTTGATAAAATGTTTGGTGCGTCCGGTGATTTGTATGCGGTATGGCGCAAGGGAAGTGAATTTAATCGTGTCGCCAATCATGTATCGCCATAAGCCGGCGTTGGTACTAATAATAAGCGCATAGTTTTTATCCAGCTCAACATCATCCAGCGCAAGCGTCTCGGGGTTTTCGTCGTGGAGACGTTCAAGCGGTAAAAACTCATAGAAAATACCATAGTCCAACATCAGCAACATTTCGCCACCCTCGCGCTGGTCTTGTATGCCAAAGAAACCTTCAGAGGCGTTATAGTTTTCCAGGTAATACATATCATCGCTCGGAATAAGTTTTTTAAACTGCTCGCGATAAGGTGTAAAATTAACCGCCCCGTGAAAATACATTTCCAGGTTGGGCCAAACTTCCAGCAGGTTATCCTTGCCGGTTATTTCAAGTATGCGTTTGCAGAGCACCAGGTTCCACGTAGGTACACCGCTCAGGCTGGTAACGTTTACATCCTTGGTGGCCTGCGCCATTTTTTCAATCTTTTCCTCAAAGTTTTCAAGCAGGGCGATGTCCAGGTGCGGCGTGCGGTGAAACTCGGCCCAAAGTGGCAGGTTCTTCATGATCACTGCAGACAGATCGCCAAAAGATGTATCCGGACTTAGATGACTGATCTGGTGACTGCCGCCCAGGGTAAGGATCTTGCCGGTAAACATTTTAGCATTAGGGCGATTGTTGAAGTAGATGGTCAACAGGTCTTTGCCGCCTTTAAAGTGGCACTCCTCTAATGATTCTTCGCTAACGGGTATAAACTTGCTACGGTCGCTGGTGGTGCCCGATGATTTTGCAAACCAGCGGATTTCAGAGGGCCAAAGCACATTTTGCTCGCCTTTAAGCATGCGCTCAATGTAGGGCTTTAGCGTATCATAAGTTTGTATAGGGACGCGTTCTTTATACTCATTGAGGTTGGTAATGCTTTTATAGCCATGCTTTTTACCCCACTCGGTATTCTCTGCGCGCGATATCAATTGTTCAAACCATTCTTCCTGCACCTCGTTAGGGTACTTCATAAAAAGCTCTATCTGGTGGATACGCTTTTTCATGAACCAGGTAAAAACGGAGTTAAAAATTGTCATACGCTAATAAGGCTATTATGGCGCAAAGGTTTTCCTTTTTAACACAAAATTGGCACCCAGGTATACCTTGCGCACTAATTCGTTCTCGGCCAATACTTCAGGTACGCCCGACTCTAATATTTTACCCTCAAACAGCAAGTAAGCACGGTCTGTAATAGAGAGCGTTTCCTGTACGTTGTGGTCGGTTATTAATATGCCAATGTTGCGGTGACGCAATTTGGCCACCATGCTTTGGATCTCTTCTACCGCTATTGGGTCAACGCCCGCAAAAGGTTCATCTAATAGAATAAAGTTGGGCTCAGCGGCCAGTGCGCGGGCTATTTCGGTACGTCGGCGCTCGCCCCCCGAGAGTAAGTCGCCCCGGTTGCGGCGTACGCGGTGCAGGCTAAACTCGTCAATCAAGGTCTCCAGTTTTTCTTCCTGCTCAACTTTGCCCATCTTACCCATTTCAAGCACGGCCTTGATATTATCTTCAACCGTTAGCTTGCGAAACACCGACGCCTCTTGCGCCAGATAACCAATGCCTTTTTGAGCACGGCGGTACATGGGGTCGGTAGTTATTTCCTGATCATCTAAAAAAATATGGCCTTCGTTGGGTTTTATCAACCCCACAATCATGTAAAACGACGTTGTTTTGCCGGCACCATTTGGCCCCAGTAACCCAACTATCTCGCCCTGCGATACGTTGAACGACACATCGCTAACAACGGTTCGCTGCCTGTATTTTTTGATTAAATTTTCTGCTCTTAAATTCATTTAGCCCCCTCTAAATCTCCCCCGGTAGGGGAGAATTACAAAAATCTATAAAAGCCCTCCCTACCGGAGAGGGTTGGAGGGCTTAAACCCTTATCCCCCTAACGTTTAACTGTATGGTTCGCCTTTCGCGCCAAACGTTTTCTTCAATGCTGTAACAAATATCAAAAGGTACGTCTTTTTTTATTTTATCCAGGTATTCCCCATGGTTAAACGCAATGCAATCAAATAGCGCCGAGCCTTCGTGCATTACCGACATTTTAAGGTGATTTTGCCCCACCAGCATAGGGTTGCTGCTAACATACACATTTTTGCTGATGAAAACCGGCGACATATTCTCAGGGCCGAAGGGCCCAAACTGGTTCAATATTCTGAAAAATTTAGCCTCAATTTGTGTTAAACGTAATTCGGCATCTATTTGTATTTGTTGTGTTAATTGTTCCGCTGTAATGCTGGCGCTTACAACTTCCTCAAACTTGGCCATAAACGCTTCCACATTTTCGGGATGCATGGTAAGGCCCGCGGCATACTTGTGGCCGCCAAACTGTATCAGCAGATCGCTGCAGCCGCAAAGCGCCTCGTACAAATCGTATCCCAAAACAGAACGGGCGGACCCGGCCACATGCCCATTAGACTGGGTTAGCACTACTGTAGGCCTATAATATTTCTCTGTTAATCGCGAAGCAACAATGCCTATTACGCCCTTGTGCCATTTCTCATTAAAAACCACGGTAGATTTTCGGTCTATCAAAATCTGGCTGTCATTGATCATCCCCAGCGCCTGGTCTGTAATGCTCAGATCATGTTCTTTGCGCTCAATGTTGTGTAGGTTAATGAGTTCGCCTTTGTCTTTTGCTTCGTCTTCGTTGCATGATATCAGTAACTCAACAGCATGTTTGGCATCATCAATGCGCCCGGCAGCGTTAATACGCGGCCCAAGCAAAAAGACTATATCAGATATGGTATAAGTGGCACTTTTACCTGCCACGCCCATCAGTGTTTTTAAGCCGATGCACGGATCAGTGTTGATTTTTTGTAAACCATAAAAAGCCAGCACACGGTTTTCGCCAACTATCGGCACAATATCGCATGCGATGCTTACGGCAGCCAGGTCAAAATATTTGGCTACTTCTTCAAAAGGCAAACCATTTTTTTCGGCGTAAGCCTGGGCCAGTTTAAAGCCAATACCGCAGCCCGATAATTCTTTGAAAGGATAAGAACAATCTGCACGTTTGGGATCTAATACGGCCACAGCGGCAGGCAATTCCTCGCCTGGTGTATGGTGATCGCAGATGATGAAGTCTACCCCAAGGGTGTTGGCGTAGGCAACTTTATCTACTGACTTTATTCCACAGTCCAACGCAATAATTAGCGAGAAGCCATTCTCGGCAGCGTAGTCGATCCCTTGGGTGGATACGCCATAGCCTTCTCTGTATCTGTCAGGTATATAATATTCAATATTACCATGATGGTTTTTAAAAAAGCTGTAAACTACAGCTACGGCAGTAGTGCCGTCAACGTCATAATCGCCATAGATCATGATCTTTTCGCCGTTAGCTATAGCAGTTTCAATACGCTCAATGGCTTTCTCCATATCCTTCATCAGGAAGGGGTCATGCAGGTGCCGCTCGTCAGGACGGAAGAAATATTTGGCCTCGTCGTAATTAGTGATGCCCCTGTGTAACAGCAAGGTACTTAAAACGGTATCAATATTAAGTTCGCCAGCAAGTGCCGTGATAGCATCCTCTGCCGGAACCTCCCTTATCGTCCACCGTTTATTCATATCTTTGCTTTGTTAAAAACAGTAAAGATAGCCGCGGATGTGCGGATGTGCAAATATGCAGACGCGCATATTTTGTATCGCCGGTATTTGCATTATATAAGCCAATAAAACTGTTTGTCATTAGTAAGCGTTTAAGTAAAAGTTTATATATTAATAACATTTCTACATCTGCATTCAGTACATCTGCACATCATAAAACATGAAAATTTTTCCCCTTGGCGAAGGTTCTTACTCTGTAGACGCCTCAAAGAAATTTATCCCGTTTAACCCACAGGTTGATAACTTCCGCGACCGGCCGGGTTCGCTTTTTATCCATGTTAACCCTTTCCTGATACAAACGTCAACAGACCTGATTTTATTTGATGCCGGGCTGGGATATAAAAATACAGCAGGCGATTTACACCTGCACCAAAACATCCGCAATGCTGGTTTCGACCCCGAAGATGTAACACTGGTGCTGATGTCGCACCTGCATTATGACCACTCGGGCGGGTTAGTAGTTGAGCGAAATGGCAAGTTTGAGCCAAGTTTCCCCGCTGCCGAACACGTTATACAACGTGGGGAATGGGAAACTGCCTATAGTGGCAGGTCCTCATCATACCATACCGATATATTTGATGTGCTGCAGCGCTCGGCACAATTAACATTTGTTGAGGGTTCGGGCCAGTTCCGGTCGGGCATCTCTTATGAGCTATCGGGCGGACATTGCCAGTATCACCATGTTTATCATGTAGAGGATGCCGGCGAGAAATGTTTTTTTGGTGGCGATGAATTGCCTGAGCCGGAACAATTGATCCGGCGTTTTAAAGCCAAATACGATTACGACCCGCAAAAAGCAATGGACCTGCGCGAAGTGTATGGCAAAAAAGCTGCTGCCGAAAACTGGACCTGCCTTTTTTACCACGCCAAATCGTCGCCGGTGGGTACCATTGCTTACAATGGCGATCATTTTACAATAACACCGGTAGTGTAGTTGCAGATCTTTAAATAAAAATAGCGACAGGTTTTTGCCCGTCGCTATTTTTGCTTAGGATATGTTTCAGGTGGGTTAGTTCGCTGCAAACATCTCTTTTATTTTCTCAACGCTCAACGGTTTCGAGATGAAGTTTTTAACCAATGGGTATGAGCGTGCTTTATTAATATCGTTGCTAAATACTGATGATGATATAATGTAGATCTTGCTTTTACCCAGCGGGTCGATATTTAATCGTGTATATTCATCTAAAAATTCCCAACCATTCATTATCGGCATGTTAATATCCAATAAAATAAAGTCGGGCAGTAATGATGGATCGTGTTTTTGTAACTCCACAAGCTCTTCAATAGCAAACCTGCCATTTAAACAGGCAGAGATCTTACTTTCGTCTAAAGCCTTTTTTATTAGTTTAATAGATATGAAATTATTGATCTCATCATCATCAACTAATAAAATACTTACTGGTTTGCTATCGGCGGTCATATGTAGAGCTTATACGGGATATTTTAAAAAAAGTTATATTCCTATATGTTGTAACAGCATAAAAAACAAAAGTGTTTTATTTAGGATGAATATACAAGCAATATTGCAGAAACTTTATACAAAGAAACAATAAAATAGTTATAGCTGTCATTTCTTTTCTTTTTGCGACATGTGTCAGCTAAGTATAATTTTGGAGAAAATAAGATGCAATAATGTTGCATTGATGTATATTTGCACAATGGTTTCAAAAAAGCTGGGCTCAAGGTTAGACAGGATTGGGATGACGGCATCAACAATATGCGCGTTGCACTGTGCCTTTGTGCCAATTTTGTTAACCTTTTTACCATTAGCAGGCGTTGGGTTTTTAGCCCATCCGTTGTTTGAGGTAGCAATGATTATTATAGCGTTGTTGCTGGGCGTTTCATCTATCTTTCTATCATACTTTCGCACACACCGCAGGGCATTGCCCATGTTACTGTTGCTTATAGGCTTCGCTATGGTTGTATTAGGCCACCTGTATTTAGGCGGCTGGATAGAAATGGTAATTGTGCCGCTGGGAGGGTTAACTATAGCTTTTGCCCATTTTGTAAACTTTAAATATGTTGGCGTTTGCAACAACAATGATCATTTTTTCCATCTAAAACATAATCACCCCAAAAGGCATTTGTAGCCTGCTGGCCAAACGCACCCCGCTAAACCAACCCTATCACCTTTAGTCAAACCGAGAGTTTAGTATAAACTCGCTATTTCTTGCTATTTTTGCACATCAAATCATGAGTATTAACCAGCACTTTGAGCATTTACTAAAAAAGCATCAGCTTAAACGCACCGAGGCGCGCTTGCGTGTGCTTAATTTACTGGTGAATAAAAAGACAGCTACATCGCAGCCCGATCTGGAAAGTGTTATTGGTGATGTTGACCGTGTTACCTTATATCGAATTTTAAATGCTTTTGAAGAAAAAGGCATTATCCATAAAGTATTTGACCTTAACGGAACGGCTAACTACGCCATTTGCTCTGACAATTGCGACGAGCATAACCATAACGACGAGCATTTACACTTTAATTGCACTAATTGCAAAAATGTATACTGCCTTGATGAGCTGGATATGCCACCCATTGTATTGCCAAAAGGTTTTAAATTAGAACGTTTAAGCTTTAGCGCTACCGGCCTTTGCCCAAAATGCGATAATAATAATTAATGCCCCATTGCTACAAGTTTGAATGAAAATGCCCCATCGTACCTACCCATATACCTTTAATGCAGTATTAGTGAGCTTTGTGATTTTTTTAAGCGCGTTTACTAATCCGCAGGATAGCGTAGCTCAGGGTGCTTTTAAATTTAAAACAGTAGTTATTGATGCAGGGCACGGGGGTAAAGACCCGGGTACACATGGGCTGCATGCAAACGAAAAAACCATAGCCCTGCAAATTGCCAGAAAGCTGCGTACTGCTATCCAAGATCAATTACCGGGTGTTACTACCGTATTAACCCGCAGCGACGATACTTTTATTCCGCTGGACCGCCGTGCGGGCATAGCTAATGAGAAAAATGGTAATCTTTTTATCTCTATTCACTGCAATTCATCGCCAGAGGGCACAGCTTATAGTACCCATAAACAAAAAGGCACCATGATGCTGGTGTATGGTTTCCACAGGGTTAAAGAGCAAATAGAGGCCATTCGCGAAAACGCGTCTATCACCCAGGAGAAAGACTATAAAACTAAATATCAAAACTTTGACCAGAACGATCCTGTAAACCGTATTTTACTAAATGCATACCTGCAAAAATACCGCAAGCATAGCATTTTGTTCGGCGACTTGCTGAACCAGGAATTTAAAGGCGAGGGCCGGCAAACGGTAGGTGTTAAAGAGCAGGGTTTACTGGTACTGGCTCATAGCGCTATGCCTGCTGTAATGATTGAGACCGGCTTTATTAATAACCCTGCCGATGAGGCATATCTGATGTCGGACGCCGGGCAAAATGAAATTGTATCGGTTGTAGTTAAGGCGCTTAAACAATTTAAATTAAAAACAGCGGGGTAATAGCCTGCTGATAAATATAATAATAACCACACCTCCATGCAAGAATTTGATAAAGGCATAGCGCAAATAGCCGCTACCAACGCCAGCGAAATTAACGGCGATTTAAATGATTATTTCACGGTATCGACCCGCGAAGACGGAACTTTCAAGATAAAATGGGAAAAAGCCATATCAACCCATATACGCCACAAGGTTACTGCCTTAGTGAAACAGCATTATGCAGCGGCGAAAGCTTAGTTTTAGGCAACTGTTGAAGCTGGTTTATTTTGAGGTTGTATCAAACGGATCGCTTTTAGCTTTTTTCCAACGCTCATCCATAGGTAAACCATTTAATTTGGCCACCATAACCATGGTGTCTTCATTGTCAAAGCTAACTTTGGCCAGGTAGTTGCCACCGGCTTTAACTTGCGGCCCGCTCGAGTAAATAATGCGTTCGGCATAATTGCTGTCAATTAAAGTATAGGTACCTAAAAAGCTTGTTGTTATAACTTTGGTTTGCAAGTTTATCTCTAATACGGTAAAGTGTGTAGGCGTGTAAAGCTTGTAGCGCTTAATACCATGTATTTGTGGCACCACGTTATTGCCGTTATATGAAAACTCGCTCAGCTCCCAAGTGCCAATAAGTTTGTCAGAGTTTAGCTGTGCTTTAACAACAAAGCTGCTTAATACTATTAAAAGGGTGGCCAGATATTTCATATTGGTAAGGTTTATGACAGTAATTTTAACTGTAAATTTCCGTCAATCAAAATTTCCAGTCAAAATATTTTGAGCCGTGTATCTATGGGTTCATACCTATTGATTGTTAAAAAAATATACATAACTTTGAACATCACGGAAATGGTGTCTTCCGATTTAACCGCCCTAAAAAAGCTGATGGCGCCTACAAAAACTAATTAACCCGTAGCACTAGCTGCGCTTATTTTTTTGTAGGACATGGCCATTTTCAAATTCTTCTCCCCGTCTTTTTTCATTACCCTTAAGCGTTTATTACGCTGCTCGCTGATAGCGGTGCCTGTTGCTATTGCTATAGGTAGCGCCGTAGCCTTGTTTATGTGGATGCTCAATTGGGCCATCCATTACCGGTTTACCCACCCTTGGTTGCTTTACTTTTTGCCCCTTATTGGCGTTGTTATTTACTACGCTTACAAATACTGGGGCGCCACAGCCGATAAAGGCAATAACCTGATTATGGACGAGATTCACCGGCCCGGCGGCGGTGTACCCAAACGTATGACGCCTCTGATTTTAATAGCTACAGTGATAACGCACCTATTCGGCGGTTCGGCAGGGCGCGAAGGTACCGCGGTGCAAATGGGCGGCAGCCTGGCGCATGTATTTACACGGTGGTTTAAATTAGACGCTAGCGAAACTGCCGTTATTTTAACCGCCGGTATAGCGGCAGGCTTTGGGGCGGTATTTGGTACGCCGCTTACCGGCGCACTGTTTGCCATGGAGGTTTTAACACTGGGCCGTATACAATATAATGCCTGGCTGCCATGTTTAGTGGCGGGTATAGTGGCCGACCTGACCTTTACTACCTGGGGGCTGCACCATACAGCCTATCACATCACAATAGAAAAAGCCATCCCTCATCTTTATCGCGATTATTTCCCTTTCGAAGGTTTATTATTCGTCAAAGTAATTATAGCGTCCGTAGCTTTTGGTATGGCTAGCTGGTTGTTTGCCATATCCGTTCATGGGGTAAAAGATGCCTTTAATAAATTCATCGCGCCTAAATGGGCCATACCGGCCTTGGGTGGTGTAATCATTATTGCACTCACATTCATTATTGGCAAGCCCGATTATTTGAGCCTGGGTGTTGATGCCGAGTATCCCGGCGCAATTACTATCCAATCGGCTTTTAACCCCGGCGGCGCACATACCTGGAGCTGGCTATGGAAAACCATTTATACTACCATTACACTGGGCACCGGCTTTAAGGGTGGCGAGGTTACACCGCTATTTTATATCGGCGCTACGCTGGGCAACACTTTGTCTGTGTTGATGGATGCACCCGTTGGGCTTTTTGCCGCGTTAGGCTTTATAGCAGTATTTGCAGGGGCTACCAATACGCCCCTTGCATGCACGCTAATGGGCATAGAATTGTTTGGTGGCGAATATGCTTTGTTCTTTGCAGTGGCCTGTTTTACGGCTTACTTTTTTAGCGGGCACGGTGGTATTTACGCATCGCAACAAAAAAATACAGTTGACTTTACCGGGCAACGATATGTCAGCCGCAAACTGAAAAGATACTTTATAAGGTAACCCCCACCACCTGTAAGCGCTTTTTTACACAATACTTATATTTTAATGGATTTTTTACACGTTTGAAATGTAATTTTACGGGCAATGATGCAAATTATAGTTTGCAGATAAACCTGTAATTTTCTTTCTTCAAAAAATTTTAACCATGATTGTCTTTATCATTATAAATGTAATTTTTTGCATCTCGTTTTTAGGCTTTGCTTATCTTAACTTTGACGATAGCGACTGGTACCTTTGGGTGCCCATATATGTAGCTGTAGCCGCATGCTGCGGCCTGGCTTGCTTCAGCATGTATTATCCCAATGTTTATTTAGGGTTGACCGCATTTTACCTGATCTATGCCGTTAAACTTTTCTTTGAAAAAGATGGTGTTAAAGACTGGATAGTGAAGTACCGTACCCCAAGCCTGGTTGAGTCCATGAAAGCCGAAAAACCTTTTATTGAAAACACCCGCGAGTTTTTTGGCTTGCTGATTATATCAGGGGCCTTGGTTATAGACTACTTTGTGGTAATAAATTTATAAGGTGACAGCGCTGCAATCTATATTAAAAGTAATTATACGGGCCAATACCACTAATACGGTAATGGACTGGCTTGACGAAACGCGACCGCTAAATACGGCTTTCGCCGTTACGCCACGTAAAACGGGTAAAAGCATTATTACAGTAACTGAAGAACAGGTTCACCAATTAGATACACTAGCTCCCGGTTTTACCGTCGAGGGTTGGAGTATCGATCGATTGATACGCGTTTACCTGCTTGTAGGTGCTGATAGCCGCGATAAAGAAGCCTATTTTGGTGTTGTCGAGAATCTGTTTTTAGCCGCAGAAATGGGTGAGCTGGTTTCCTTATACTCGGCCCTGCCCGTATTGCCTTATCCCGAATTATGGGTTAAGCGCTGCGCCGAGGGTATCCGCAGCAACATCGGCGATGTGCTGGAAGCCATTATGTACCACAACCCTTACCCGGCCAAACATTTAGAACAAGCTGCCTGGAACCAATTGGTGTTAAAAGCTTTTTTTACGGATAAGGATATCAATAAGATCATAGGCATTGATGAACGCGCCAATCAAGACCTGGCCCATATCATCAGTGATTACGCGCACGAGCGGTGGGCCGCGGGCCGCGAGACCAACCCTAAACAATGGCGTTTGGTTGGTCCGTTTTTAGATGATCAGTTTTTTGCGGATATCAAGAAATTGTTTGAGGATGGTAAATTGGTTGACCGCAAAGCTGCCGCGCTGGCCATCAGCCAATCAAACTATCAACCTGCAAAAGCGTTATTAGATAAATACCCTGAGCTGATAGCGGCTATACAAAATAATGAACTAAGCTGGGATACCCTGACCGGCCAATAAACAGAGAAAGATATGTGTTGTACCCACTCGTTTGATGAAGTAAAAAACGAACCGCTTTCGCCACCCATAAGTTTGGATGGCATAAAGGGCATGAAATTTTTCGATCCGCATGTACACATGACATCGCGCACTACCGACGACTACCAGGCCATGGCCGACGCTGGTGTTGTAGCGCTGATTGAACCTGCCTTTTGGCTGGGCCAGCCCCGCACCGGGATAGATACCTTTAGAGATTATTACGCCAGTTTAATAGGCTGGGAGCGCTTCCGCTCGTCGCAGTTTGGTATTAAGCATTATTGCACCATCGGCCTAAACTCGCGCGAAGCCAATAATGAAGCTTTGGCCGAGCAGGTGATGGAGATCTTGCCGTTATTTATCTACAAAGAAGGCGTAGTAGGCATTGGCGAAATTGGTTTTGACGACCAAACCCCTGCCGAAGAAAAATATTACCGTGCACAGCTTGAATTGGCTAAAGAAGCCGGACTACCCGTACAGATACACACCCCGCACCGCGACAAAAAGGGCGGCACCAAACGCAGCATGGACATTGCTTTAGAGCATGGCCTTGACCCACGCATGGTCATTGTCGATCATAATAATGAAGAGACGGTAAAAGATGTGCTCGACCGTGGTTTTTGGGCGGCATTTACTATCTATCCTTTCACCAAAATGGGTAACGAGCGTATGGTGGAGATAGCTAAGCAATACGGCTCAGACCGCATCATGATAAACTCGGCAGCCGACTGGGGTATCAGTGACCCGCTGGCTGTGCCTAAAACCGCAGCGTTGATGAAACTGCGCGGCATCAGCGATGCTGATATCGAACTGATTACCTATGGTAACGCCATCACAGCGTTTGCGCAAAGCGGCCAGATTGACGAGGCTGATTTTGCTACAGCAGGCAGCACGATAGATCAAAGCCAGAAGTTTGAAGGCAACACCATTTTGCGCGGCGGCCAACAGCTTCGCATAGATAAATCGTCTATCATTATAGGCTAAAACATGGCAGGCAAGCTAACCGTATATTTAAGGCTAATGCGGCCGGCAAACATCGTAACGTCGGTTGCCGATGTGCTGGCTGGTATCGCTATATCCGGCTATTTTTTCAATCTAAAATTTGAGCCAACCAGCTTTTACCCGGTAGTATTGTTATGCTTGTCAACCATGGGCCTTTATGGTGGCGGCATTGTTTTTAATGATGTTTTTGATGCCGAGTTAGATAAGAAGGAGCGCCCCGAACGCGCCATTCCCAGCGGATTGATCAGTTTGAGGGAAGCCGCATTTTTAGGTGCCTTTTTATTATTGTGGGGTATTGGCTTTGCTTTTTCTTACAGTAATTTGGCTGGTTTCATTGCTATCGCTATCGCTTTTTTCGCGCTGCTATACAACAAGGTTAGTAAGCATATTAAGTTTATTGGTCCGCTTAATATGGGGTTATGCCGTGGGCTTAATTTATTGTTGGGTATCAGTGTTATTGTGCCCATGCTTACGCAGTTTTATTACCTGGCGGCGGTGCCCATCATCTACATTTTCTCTATCACCATGATCAGTCAGGGCGAGGTGCATGGAGGTAATAAGCGCAATCTTTACATAGGCGGAGTATTATATGCTACAGTGATATTGGCCATCTTGTATTTCTCTATCAGCCAGGCGCAATCAATGGCTATATTATTCCTGCTACCTTTTGTTTGGATGATATTTACACCGCTTATAAACGCTATAAAAAACCCCGTGGGACCAAATATTGGTAAAGCCGTAAAAGCAGGCGTAATATCATTGATACTGATGGATGCCGCATGGGCCGCCGCTTTTGGTAGTATGTGGGCAGGTATGTTTATTGCCTGTTTGCTGCCGCTATCAATGTGGTTTGCTAAGGCTTTCGCGGTAACGTAAAATCCCTGATGTAGAGACGCAAAGCATTGCGTCCCTACAATATGCCATTCCAACCCAACCTCAATTTTTCCGTCAAATTTTGGATAGATAAAGGATATTCACGTTATGTTTAGGATATTCGCTAATTGATTATGGAATATTTACAGCAGTCGTTTAGTGTAAAGTTTGAATACAAGGTCTTTTTTACATCCGGCCTTTTTGAATTAGCTAACACAGGTATTAATGATTTTTTACAGGCCGATTCGACATCAGCCTCAGTAAAAAAAATACTGTTTGTGGTCGACGAGGATGTATTAAAAGCCACGCCCCACCTTGCTGATAAAATCCGTAGCTACTTTGCTATTCATACAGCGGCGCAGCTGATCCCTGAAATTGTACTAATGCCCGGTGGCGAAACCGTTAAAATTGACGAAAGCCACTTTAGCAAAATGCTGGATGTTATCCATCAATACGCTATAGACCGCCATAGCTACGTTGCTGCCATTGGTGGCGGGTCGTTACTAGACATGGTGGGTTATGCCGCCGCAGTGTCGCATCGTGGGGTTAAACATATCAGGATACCCACTACAGTGCTGTCTCAAAACGACTCGGGCGTTGGGGTAAAAAATAGCATCAATTACTTTGGTAAAAAGAACTTTTTAGGGACGTTTGTTCCGCCGGTGGCGGTGTTTAACGACGATCAGTTTTTATTAACCTTAAGCGACCGCGATTACCGCTCAGGCATTGCCGAAGCCATTAAAGTATCGCTGATAAAAGACGCCACATTTTTTGAATGGTTGGAGCGAAATACAGATGCCCTGGTGGCCCGAGATATGGACACCATGAAATACCTGATAAAGCGTTGCGCCGAACTGCATTTGAACCACATTGCCGGGCTTGATCCATTTGAAAAAGGCTCATCCCGCCCGCTGGACTTTGGCCATTGGAGCGCGCATAAACTGGAGCAGTTAACCAATTTTAAAGTGCTGCACGGCGAGGCTGTAGCCATGGGCATAGCCTTGGATACGGTTTATTCAAACCTATCCGGCCGCCTTACAATAGCCGAAACCCGGCGGGTTATCAATTTGATAAAAAAAATAGGCTTTGAAATAACACACCCCTTTTTAGAAGTTAGCGGCAAAGACAGCCCGATACTGATAGGCCTGCAAGAGTTTAGAGAGCACCTTGGCGGTGAGTTAACCATTATGCTGCTTGAACAAATTGGAGTTGGTGTTGAAGTGCATGAGATGGATGCGCAATTGATTAAACAAGCAGGTGACGCTTTACGGGGTGAGTATGCGGGCGTTAGCGTCGGCTAAATAACGCGGTACATTCACCCGGCATACAATGCCAAAACATAAATACCTATGCAACTATCTAACGGACATTTAACCTACTGTACAAACATTCACCCCGGCGAGGACTGGCCGTCGCACTTTTTAGCGCTGCAGCAAAATTTCCCGGGGATTAAGGCGCAGGTCTCGCCAAGTCAAGCTATGGGGATAGGCCTGAGATTGTCTAACGTCGCTGCAGTGGAATTGGAGCAGGGAGACAACATCGCGCAGCTTAAACAATGGCTTACTGATCATGATGCCTACGTGTTTACCATGAATGGTTTCCCCTACGGTGAATTTCATAACACCGTGGTGAAAGATCAGGTGCACGCACCCGATTGGACAACTGATCTGCGGGTTAACTATACCCTGCGCATGTTCAGGACATTAGCGCAGCTGCTCCCGGTGGGTATGGATGGCGGCATCTCTACATCGCCACTAAGCTATAGGCATTGGTTTACTACCGAAAGTGATTTATTAAAGGCTGCAAATACAGCTACAGATAACATTGCAAAGGTTGCCGAAGAGCTGATTAAAATATACCGTGAAACGGGTGTAGTACTACACCTGGACATTGAGCCTGAACCCGACGGGATATTAGAAACCGGCAACGAATTTATCCAGTGGTACGAAGAGTTTTTGTTGCCCCGTGCGCTTACCCGCGTAAGCAGGACGTTTGATCTGCGCGCCAGCGAAGCGGAGCAACTGATAAAACAACACATTACCTTGTGCTATGATGTTTGCCACTTTGCCATAGGTTATGAGCCGCACCAGCGCGTTATTGACGAGCTGGAGGCTAAAGGTATCAAGGTGGGTAAAATACAGATCAGCGCCGCTTTAAAGGCCGACTTGCCCGAAGGCGCAGGCACCCGCCAATCAATCAAAGAATCATTCGAGCGTTTTGACGAGCCTACTTACCTGCACCAGGTAGTAGCCAAAATAACTGGCGGTAACGTTATCCGCTACGCGGATTTGCCAGAGGCTTTGGCGGATATTGAAAACCCGTTAGTTAAACAATGGCGGGCGCATTTTCATGTGCCGATATTTACCGAAGATTACGGACCGGTTCAATCTACTCAATCGGATATTGTTGAGGTGTTAAAGATCCAAAAAAACAAACCATTTACTAACCACATGGAGGCCGAAACCTACACCTGGACGGTATTGCCTGATGAGAAAAAACTGCCTATTGGCGACTCGATAGCACGCGAATTGAACTGGGTTAAAGAACAATTATAGATAAAAACTATGAGAAAGACAGTTGTTATAGACGTTGTAGGTTTGTCGAAATCAGTAATTGGCGAGCATACCCCTTTTCTACAGAAATATATAGCCGAACGGCACCTTACCACCATTGAACCTGTACTGCCTGCCGTTACTACTTCGGTACAGTCAACCTACCTAACCGGCAAATGGCCGGCAGAAAACGGTATTGTTGGTAACGGTTGGTATGACCGTGTTGATTCGGAAATAAAATTCTGGAAACAGTCAAACAAACTGGTTATTGGCGATAAGATCTGGGATAAGGCTAAGCACGAAGATCCGTCGTTCACCAGCGCCAATATGTTTTGGTGGTACAATATGTACTCAACTGCCGACTACGCGGTAACCCCTCGCCCTCAATATTTGGCCGATGGCCGAAAGGCGCCTGATTGCTACTCGCAACCTGCGGAACTGCGCGATACGTTGCAGGAGAAATTGGGCCAGTTTCCGCTGTTTCAATTTTGGGGACCGGGCGCTAACATTAAATCCACACAATGGATAGCCGATGCGTCGATGATTAATGACGACCTGCATAACCCCACGCTAACCACCATCTATTTACCGCACCTCGATTATTGTTTACAAAAATTTGGTCCGGATTTTACCAAAATACAGAAAGAATTACAGGAAATAGACACGGTTTTAAAGCAATTAATCGAGTTTTACCAGGCAAAAAATGCCGAAATAATTATATTATCCGAATACGGCATTGCCCCGGTTAACAACCCGGTGCATTTAAACCGCCTGTTCCGCGAGAATGGCTTGTTACAGATAAGGATAGAGAACGGCCTGGAGTTGCTGGATGCAGGTGCGTCGAAAGCATTCGTAGTTGCCGACCACCAGATAGCACATATCTACATCAATGACTCATCGGTAACCGAACAGGTAACCGCCTTGCTGAAAAATGTAAAAGGCGTAGAACTCGTACTAGATCGCGCGGCCCAAAAGAAACACCACATAGACCATGAACGTGCGGGCGATATCGTGGTGGTAGCTGACGAAAAAAGCTGGTTTACCTACTACTTTTGGCTCAATGATGCTGTAGCGCCCGACTATGCCCGCTGCGTAGACATCCACAAAAAGCCAGGTTATGACCCTGTCGAAATGTTCATGACCTCAAAGGCCCGCGCTGCCTATAAACTGGCCCGCAAGCTGGCCGGTTTCCGCTATGTAATGGACGTTATTCCGCTGGATGCAACGCTGGTTAAAGGGTCCCACGGGCGCGCTAATGTTGCTGATGAATACAAAGCAATATTGATTACTGATGAGGTGGAGACGAATGTGCAGCCTACGGATGTATTTGATATTATTTGGAAGAGTTTACAGAAGTAGGGCGCAAAAATGAAAGAATGTGAGTTTGAATATACCGATCAGGTAACGCCTTATATTTTGTTCCTTGGATCGTTCGCTGTTGTTCCGTTAATGTTGTTTTTATGCTATATCTTCTTAAAAGATGCGGTGGTGCTGGACGTTATTTTGGCCATAAGCGCAGGCATGGCATTTTTTTTATTTAATAAACACCGTTTAAAAAAAACTGGTACAGCGCGTTTATCCGATACGGAAATGAATTTAGAATTATCTTCAACAGTTGTACACGTCGCTTTCAATAAATTGAAATATTACTATATCTATAATGGGAAGAATGGTATTGTTTTTACTTTGGGCTTTTTAGATGGAACTAAAAGGAAATTTGCAGTAAATAACAACTTTTGCAACATCGAGCCCCTTGAGATATTATTAGCGCAGTTTCGATCAGCTATTGATGAGTACAATGTTCAAAAGCAAGTAAATATTATTCATTTAGAATCTATTTTGGCTCGTAAAAATGCAGCCTACGTACTAATCGTGGTTACAATATTGATAATTCTTGGCTTTGTGCTAACCAGCATGCCGGTAATAATTATTCCTATAGCTTTCACCTTGCCAATTTTGTTTAATTGGTTTCATTATTTTCAGTTGAAGCGGAACAATAAGCTAGTTGACTTTTAACCGCTCTCCTTGCCGTTATAGCATCCGTTTACGCATGTAATAGCAGGGGCCTACACCCCGCTATTAGTGACCGGTTTACCAAGCAATGATTTTATTTGGTTGCATTTGGTTTAACCGCCAGAACACCCTCGTTTGTCATTATTATTGGTTTGATAGTTCCGCTTTTATTAAAATATAGATGATCTATACAGGTTACCCGGTGGCCTGCACCAATGGCCGTATCAGCCTACTAAAACGCTGTTAGAGAGCATCTAATGATGTCGACTACAATAATCCCGTCGTCAATTCCTAAATTTGTTTCATTTTTAGCGGATTCGTAAATATCTTAATATCAAATATTTAACTCAAAATCTTGTTTCATTTTGTTTCACTGTATTTTTGCAATTGCCTTATAATCAATTAATTGATTCAATATCTTGTTTCATCTGTTTCACTTGTGTCACACGCACGTGAAACAAGCGGCGTCGCCTCGGTAAACATTCATTTTTATTATTAGGCTGATCCATGTAAATTACGGCAAAATGGTAAACAAAATGGCTTATAAATTAACAGCAGGTATAGTCGCGTTAGCGCTTACCATCAGCATATCCGTTATGGCGCAACAAATTAAGGAGATGGCGCCGGGCGTTACCCGGGTAACCCAGGGCGAGGTAGATCAGTTTTCACCCTATAACCTGCTGCAAGAGAAACCGAAGACAGCCGCTATGGCTGCCCTACCCGCAGTTACAGCAAGCTTTGACCCTAAGTCTATCCGTGTAGAGGTAACGCCACGCGGCAGCATCATACATATCCCCTTAGCGAACAGTGAAGAGCTGTATGGCTTTGGCTTGCAGATCGGGTCGTTCAAGCAAAAAGGCTTGCGCCGCAGGCCCATTGTCAATGATAACCCCCTAAACGACTTAGGATATACCCATGCGCCAACAACCTTTTACCTGTCAACCAAAGGTTATGGTATCTTCATTAACACGTCGCGCTATACCACCTTTTATTGCGGTACGCACAAGCAGGTTAAGGGGGATATAACCGCTAACACGGGCGCCGGCGCATCAGCACAAACGGTCGAGGACCTCTACAAGAACAACAACCGCTCAGGCGAGGTAATCGTGGATATCCCGGGCGCAAAGGGCGGAGATGTATTCATCTTCAACGGCCCGACATTGAAGACCGCCTTGCAGCGCTATAACCTGTTTAGCGGAGGTGGTGCAATGCCTGCTATGTGGGGCCTGGGCCTGCAATACCGCATGAAAGCCGACAGCAAGCAGCAGGATGTATACAACATGGTTAGCTACTTCCGCGATAACCATATCCCTTGCGACGTATTCGGCCTGGAGCCCAAGTGGCAAACAACCGCTTACTCATGCTCATATGTTTGGAACCCCGAGTACTTCAATAGCCCGCAAGAACTGATAGACAAAATGAAAGCGCAAGGCATCAAGCTTAATCTTTGGGAGCACGCCTATATAAACCCGGCTTCGCCGATCTTCGGTGCGCTGGCCGGCGCGGCAGGCGACTATAAGGTATGGAACGGCCTGGTACCCGACTTTGCAGGCAAAACAGCCTCCTCCATATTTGCCGACTACCACAAGAAAGCCTTTGTTGATCAGGGCATAGCCTCGTTTAAAATGGACGAATGCGATAACTCAAATCTGTCCGAAGGTGGGGCAGTTTGGGCCTTCCCTGATCAAACGCAGTTCCCCTCTGGTATCGATGGCGAGCAGATGCATCAGCAGTTTGGCACGTTGTACTTTCAGACTATGTATAGTAACTACAAGAAGTCGAACAAGCGGTCGTACTTTAACATCCGGTCGCTAAACGGGTTCGCATCATCGTATCCGGTGTCTTTGTACAGCGATACGTATGTGCATCAAGAGTACATCAGGATGATCAGTAATTCGGGCTTCTCCGGATTGTTATGGTCGCCTGAAGTGAGGGAGTCAGCTTCTGTTACAGAGCTATGCCGCCGTACCCAGACAGCTATACTGTCATCGCAAACCGTGTTTAACAGCTGGTACCTAAAAAGCCCGCCCTGGTTACAGTATGATCGCGATAAAAACAACCGCGGCGAGATGCTGCCAAACGCCAAAGAGGCCGAGGCTAACGTGCGTACGTTGTTAAACTTCAGGATGAGTTTTATCCCCTACTTATACTCGGCTTTTGCTAAATATAACCAAGACGGTTTGCCACCGTTCAGGGCGCTGGTAGTTGATTATCCCGAAGACACAAACACCTATAACGTTTGGGACGAGTATATGATAGGCGACAATGTACTGGCCGCTCCCTTGGCCGATAGCGCATCTACCCGCAAGGTGTATTTGCCCAAAGGTAACTGGTACGATTATAACACCAACAAGCTATATGCAGGCGGACGGTCGTACACCATAACAACAGGGCTAACTCAAATTCCCATTTTCATAAAAGAGGGTACTATACTACCAATTGCCAAGCCTGTAGAGTTTGTGGCGCCAAACACCGTGTTTGACATTACCTGCTATGTTTACGGCAAAAAAGCCGGCGCGACACAGCTATTTGAGGATGATGGCACCACGTTCAATTTCGAGAAAGGCATGTATAACGTAACCATGCTCGAGTGGCAAAACGGTAAAGGTAAAGCCAGCAAAAAAGGGACTTACAAAGGCAAAGTATACAACATTAAGAATTGGGTGAACATTTAGTTTGCTACAAGCTAACCGTTAACCATTATTAACACTGACGCCACAGCAGGGGAGGTTGTAGCCAAATTACCTTTCTATATTATGGGCTTAGCAGTGTATGCTGCTTAATAGTCATGAACGTTTTGTGCTGTGGTATTGTTGTCTCGGTATTAAAGACCGACGAGGCCAAATTGTTCCGATAGTTGGCGTTATTTGTAAAATTTCGTTGTGGTTTAGTTAGGTGATGGATATCAAAAAATAACGCAAATGTAGTATTGATGTGAGACCGTAATTGTTGGAGTTTAGCGGCGTCAAACAATTGACAGTAAACTAATTAATTTATCGCACTCAAACAAATCACAACAATGAAAACAAAATTTACTTTAACATTGGTAATGCTTTTAGCATTAGCATCAACCAAAATGTTTGCGCAAGACAAGGGCCTTACTGTTGGCTTAGGCCTTGAAGGCGGCTTGCCAATTGGCAGCTTTGCTAATGGCTACAACTTTGGTGGCGGTGCAACTTTACGTCTTGCTTACAACCTTGACGAAACCAGTGCAATTACTGCAACAACTGGTGCTATCGCTTTCTTGCCTAAGAAAGTTACCGGTGTTGATATGAAGGCGCAGTTAAACATCCCGATTAAAGTGGGTTACAAATATATGCTGAGCGACGTAATATATGGCTTGGGCGAAAGTGGTTTTACAATTGCCAGGGTTTACATGCCAACAATTACCGGCACTACAGGTGGCGTAACATCTGTAAGTAGCACACAATTTACTTACTCGGTAGGGGTAGGTGCTAAATTGGGCGCATTTGATCCAAGCATACGCTATGAAGGTTATAGCGGCACCGGCTTTTTAGGTCTGCGCTTAGGCTTTAATTTCTAAGCTTTTAAACAATGCTAAAAAAGGCTGCGCTTTAGGGGTGCAGCCTTTTTCTTTAAAAAAGGTTATGTTTATAAGAGTTTTAATTCACCCTATAAAAGTTGGTAAAAATGGGCATCAGGATAGCAATTGTTGATGATAAGCGTTTAATGCGCACAACTCTGTCAGAACAATTATCATACTACGAAGAGCTGGACGTGATGCTGATGGCTTGCGACGGTAACGATTTTTTAACGCAGATGAATAACCTGCCCACAGAAAAGCGTCCTGAATTGGTATTGATGGATATTGAGATGCCCAATATGGATGGTATTGAAACCGTTGCCATTACTAAAGAAATTTACCCCGACGTACTTTGCCTGATGCTGACCGTGTTTGATAATGACGAAAAGCTGTTTGAAGCTATACGGGCCGGCGCCAGTGGGTATTTATTGAAAGACGAAAAACCCGTTGTCATTTTAAAAGCTATAACTGAAAGTATATACGAGGGTGGTGTGCCTATGTCGCCTCGGATTGCGCAAAAGGCGCTGATGCTTTTAAGGCGTACCAGTTTATCGGTACAAGAAGTTAAGCAAGATGAGCAACCACAGTTGGATAGTGTATTGTCTGATCGGGAAATAGAAATACTACAACGTATTGTTGATGGCTTGAACTACCAGCAGATAGGCGAGCGCTTGTTTATAAGCCCGCATACCGTGCGTAAGCATACAGCCAATATTTACAATAAGCTCCATGTGTCAAACAAAGCATCGGCCATAAAGGTGGCTATGCATAAAAAGTGGTTTAAGTAGCCTCTTACCTACCCAGAAACAATGCTGTTCTTAAAAGGGATGGCATTTTTTATTGGTGACCCTATGTAATGCAGCCGTCCAAAACACTTATAAACAACCGAACTGCAATATCATAGGGTTTGTGCTGCTAATACCTGTCTTCACGCTTCTTTAATTGTTACGAGTTGTTACTAAAGATTCGCAATTTCTCATCATCAAATTGCCAAATTAAAACGCTTTTAATGATTAAAAATAATAGTTATGGTAAACTGGGACGACTAAAATATAATTTGCTTAAGTGCGGTAAAAATTATAGTATTGAAAAGTATTAACCAAAGTATACATCTACATTTCAAATAACAAAAATTAAAGTCTGTAAATAATGGACATGGCTGTTTAATGGCGGTTGCTGTCTTGATATTTAAACTTAAACACAATATGCAAAGAAGAACTTTCATGAAAAACACCGGCTTACTTGGCGCGTCATTGCTGCTAAGTAAGGTGCCTACATTTGCCCAGGCCGGATACCCGGAGGTAAGGGTAGCAAAAAGAAACTTTACAAGCTCATCTGTTGAGGGTGCTATTGCCGAGTTTACTAAAAATGTTAAAGACAAAGAGCTTACCTGGTTGTTTAACAACTGTTTCCCTAACACGCTGGATACTACCGTAACCTTTACCGAGCAAGATGGCAGGCCGGACACTTATGTGATAACCGGCGATATTGATGCCATGTGGTTGCGCGACAGCAGTGCGCAGGTATACCCATACATGCACTTTATTAAGCAAGATAAAAAATTACAACAACTGGTTGCAGGCGTTATTAATCACCAAACAAAATGTGTGTTGAAAGACCCTTATGCCAACGCGTTTTATAACGATCCTAAAAAAGTAGGCGAGTGGGCAACCGACGAAACTAAAATGCAGCCGGGCATCCATGAGCGTAAATGGGAGATAGACTCATTATGTTATCCTATCAGGCTGGCGCACCGTTACTGGAAAGTAACCGGCGATACAACACCATTTGACGCTAAATGGAAAGAGGCAATTGTATTAACTTTAAAAACCTTTAAAGAGCAACAGCGTAAACAAAATCCTGGCCCGTACAGGTTTCAGCGTAAAACAGCCTGGGCTACAGACGGTGTGCCTATGGATGGTTACGGTTACCCGGTTAGGCCCAACGGTTTGATTTGCTCGGCTTTCCGCCCAAGTGACGATGCTACAATTTATCTATACCTGGTGCCGTCAAACTTTTTCGCGGTGACCAGCTTACGTCAGGCTGCTGCCCTGATCACTGCTGTTACTAAAGACACTAAACTTGCCGCAGAGCTTACCGCCCTTGCTTTGGAGGTTGAAACAGCTTTGAAAAAACATGCTATCATTAATCACCCAACTTACGGTAAGATATACGCTTATGAAGTAAATGGCTACGGTAGCTATAACCTAATGGACGATGCTAACGTACCCTCGTTGCTGGGCATGCCTTATTTGGACGCTATGTCAGTTAAGGATCCTATCTATCAAAATACCCGTAAGCTTTTATTATCGTCAAACAACCCATTCTTTTACAAAGGCGCTGCCGGCGAAGGTATTGGCGGACCGCACGCCGGTAAAGATCGTATATGGCCCCTAAGCGTTATCATTCGCGGCTTAACCAGCGTAGATGACGCTGAAATTAAAAAGTGTGTAAACATTCTTAAAAATAGCAATGCAGGCACGGGCTTTATGCACGAGTCTTTCCATAAAGACGATGCTAAAAAATTCAGTCGACCATGGTTTGCCTGGGCAAACACGCTATTTGGTGAATTTTTGTGGGAGACCTACAAAAACAAGCCGCACTTATTAACGTAATACGTATTAATAGTACTTACACATTTAAATCCTTGTCTAATCTTAGGTTGGACAAGGATGTTTTAATGAGGTAAATTTAGGCAGGAATGATGCATATGTAGCACAAATGTGGTTATGGTGGTATCATAAAGATCGCAATTCAGCTCAATTTTAACACTCCCGTGTCATTGCGGCCAATGTGTTTTTTGATATTTGCCTGCTTATTAAATACTAGTAGGCTTTGAATAATACTAAATACTATCTGGCGGCTATTATAGCCTACGCTACCTGGGGCTTTTTTAGCTTGGTGCTAAAGCCGCTGGCCGCATATCCGTCAGTCGATATTTTGTTTTACCGGGTTTTTAGCTGTGCTATCTTAATGCTGATTATAGTAGCGCTATTTAAGCGTCAGGCTGTTAATGAGACAATCAACACTTACAAAGCATTACCTGCTTATAAAAAACGCAAGATATTACTGCTGAATGTAGGCGGGAGTATATTGTTAACCATTAACTGGTTTTCGTTTATTTACGTGCTAAATCACGTAAGTATCAAAGCGGCATCGTTAGCCTATTTGGTTTGCCCAATTTTAACCACCCTTTTGGCCTGGGCCATTTTGCGCGAAAGATTAAGCAAGCCGCAATGGGGTGCCATAGGGCTAAGTCTGGCATCCTGCTTATTGCTATCCTACTCAAATATTATTGATATGTTTTATAGCATAATAATAGGGCTTAGCTATGCGGCTTATTTGGTTAGCCAGCGTCAAAATAAAGGGTTTGATAAATTTATAGTTCTTACCTTCCATATCGTGCTATCAGCTCTTATTTTACTATTATTTTATCCGAGGTTGGGCGGGCCGGTTCCGGCCGAAGGTGAGTTTTATTTTTATATAGAAATTATCGCGGTAGCGTTTACTATAATCCCACTGTTTTTAAACCTGTTTGCGCTTAAGAAGTTGACTTCCTCAACTCTGGGTATGTTGTTAAATATCAATCCCATTATAGGGTTTACACTGGCAGGCTTGCTTTATCGCGAACGCATTAGCCAAGTGCAAATTATTGCCTACTCGCTAATCTTCGTTTCGGTATTGGTATTTAACGCGCACCATTTGTTTAGTGGTAAAAAGCAGCAGGCTGCCTTAGGCTCGCAGGTTAATTAGACTCACCGGAGTCGCCTAATGGGAGTAACGAAAAAAGCGGGTGCTTTCGCTGCCCGCTTCAAAATGATTAAATAATCTAATATTACTTTACCGTATATCTATAAACCTGTCTGCCCAACTCCCCGGCAGCATTTACGCCCTCGACTACAACTTTGTAGGTGCCCGGGCCATCAGCATTAAAATAGGTAAAGGCTGTTTTGCCGTTTACATCGGTTTTGATACGTGGGTCCCAGTAAATTGTTGTACGCAGGTCGGCCTGTGTGGCGTTAGCTGCGGTATATTTAGGCATATAAAACTCGCGTACCTTATTAAAGCCCTTGGGCGTTACATTAGCTATGTTTGGAATGTAAAGCTTGCGTGCGGTACCCAGTTTGGTTATAATCATTACATATCCGGCGCCATCACCACCCAGTACATTCTTGGCAGCCATGTTTGTCCTAACCATTAAGATCTTAGCAACATCGGTTGGAGGGACGCTTCCTTCTAAAATTTCAGAAATTTCGTCAAGCTGGTTTATTTTACGGCCATCAAGTATTAGCCCCAGCCTTTCGCCTCTTAGGTCGGTTATCGTAGTGTAACCCATGTTTGATTCAACTCTTACACCAGGCAATCTCGCTTGTAAACACATTGATAAGTTAAGGCACAAGTCAGCCTCAGACTCAGAAAACCGTATCACCTTATCAGCAGATACTTCCGGAATTTGGAACATGCCTTGTGGCGTAATGTTCGATTCGGCTTTTTCTCGTTTAGCTTTAATACGCACCTCTCTAAGTCGTTGCACCTTGTCTAGCTGGCCTGTTCTCTCGTAAAAATCGTCCTGCTTTTTAATGTTTTCAAGATATGCTTTTAGCGTTGCACTTATGTTGGTGCTCACATCGCCAAAATTGGGGTTAATGCCTATTCTAACTTTAGGCAAGGTGTCTATAACTATTTTAACCTTATCGCTTTTGCCATTACGGGCTTGTATAGCAAACTTAATACTATCCTGTAAAAGTATGCCTCCAAAACTAAAGCGGCCCTCGGCATCTGTAGTGGCACTTTTGCTTATGCCCGCTCTAAGTGATATCATATCTACTGTGGCTCCCGGCAATAGCTTATTACCAAGCGTGTAAACCTTGCCCGATATTTTAACCCCAAGATCTTCGGCCTCGTACGCTGGTTTAGCATTATTCATAGCAGCCAACTTGCTCCACGTAAATTTGCGGTAACCTTGCGTAAGCATCAGGTTGTCTAAAGCGCGATCAACGTCATCGCCTTCTTTAGCAAAGTAGTAGTTAGCCTTTTCGATGTAACCTTTTAAATCGGAGGTTAACAACAAGTTTGAAAATATAGTGCTCTCTATATCGTCGCCGCCCGGTACTTTGGTCTCGTCAATAACAGAAACCGAAAAGTTGCCCGGAACGCCCAAGCCTTTGCTGTCTTTGGCTTCTAAAGACACTGCAACAGCTTCTTTGGCTTTGTAGGTCGCCTTAGCCGATTTTACCGTTACCTGCATCACGTCATTGCTCCTGATAAATGCTACGCGCTCGTTAAGCGGCTGTCCGGTATTGTCAAACAGCGTAAATTGCGCTACACCACTCGGGAACGATTTTTTCTCTAGCCATATTGACGTAGACGCTTTAGCTATCTTCACTGGCGTCGCAAAAATCGTCTCGCCACTAGTTTGCGCAATAAAGAGCACGTCCTGTGCCGCGGCTATTATTTTTGCCGATGCACCAATCCTTACCAATATACTATCTTTATTAGGCTGATAAACACCAAGTACGTAACCCTCATTTACAACTTTTGGCAGCGCTACAGCTTTTGTAGATCCATCAGCAAAGGTTAAATTGGCTGTGTAGCTTTTGCCGGCTTCGGGGCGTAACAAAAAGTTACCCATGCCGGCGTGTAGTGTTTCTATTTGGGCAACCTCCGCATTGCTTTGGTCAACCACGGTGCCTTTAATAGGTGTGCCGGTACCATCAACCCCAGTCGCTTTAAAGCCAACCCGAGATGATACCCCTGCTATCAAGCTTCCGCTCTCCGGGAAGAACTGAATGTCAGATTGAACCAGCCCCGCTTTGATAGGAAAATCACGGATAATAGTTTGCTTGTTACTGTCTTCAATAATAGTGCGTATGTAGGCGCCACTAAGGTTAGCACGTTTATCGTTTTCAATATTTATCATCAAGCTTCCCAAGGCGTCGGTTTTGGTTACCTTGGTATCCATTACTGTTTTGTCTATAATTATCTGGTATTTTATGCTGCGTTCGGCAAGAGCCCTGCCATTGTCGTCTGTATAGTTTAAAACTGCGGTTAGGATGGCTTTGTTGTTAACAGTTTTATATTGATAATCAGCTTTGGCAACGATATTGCTGGTTAAACTACCCACCGTAAACGTTTTATCAAAAAAATATTCTTCGCCTGCGTTACGCATCCATTGCGTGTAGGCCCGTATACGATAACTGCCTTCTTTAAAATCGTCGCTCAAATTAAATTCGCCAACCACCATGCCTGAGACTATCGGTAACTTAAGCGATCGTATTAGTGAGTCTTGTTCTGTAATAAAGTCAACGTGTAACGATCCGCTCAATTTTGAAAGCTGATGCCTGCTACCTATCGTAATGTATCCCTTAAACCAAATGGTATCGCCAAGCGCATAATAAGGCTTATCCATATGAAGATATACTTTTTCTTGGGGATAGGTGTCCGTCCATTTTTGAAGTGCTGCTACTAACTTGTCAAGTGGGTCATCAGCCTGCGGTGTAAAGGCGAACAGTGAAATTATTGAACAGAACAGTCCAAGTTTAATGTATAAGCGGTTTATTTTCATCGTAATAGTATAGGTTAGGTTTATTAGCTGTGTTTTGGCTATTGTTTATAGTCAATATCGCGCGATCAGTTAGCGACGTAAAAAAACATAATTTTATTGATAGATGGAAAGGTTTAACATAAAGGTTACACAAAAGCTTCGGGTTAGATGCTATTGCTATTTTTTGTCAGACTGTATAAATTCAAAATAGTTTAATTCGGCCTTATGTCATCACATAACCGCCTGTAAAGTAGCAAACTGAGTGTTATGATCAAGCTGACACAGTGCATTGTGTCCTGTATAAAGATCAAAAAAAAAACTATGTCTCTTTTTAACTAAAAAAGTGCGATTATTTTAAAATATATTTGGAATATATCAGATTTAATTTTGTATCATTGTCAAAGTGAATGTTTCATAACAGCAATGTTACGTTCGTTCACAGCCAATTTATATACAACCAATTTATTTTTATTGCCCTAACGAATCATTATTTAACTATTATAAACCATGCTATGATCAAAAATTTACAAAAACCCTTCGGAGTGAATCCTCCTGGCGCTATTTCTTGGCAATTAAACAACGAAAACCGACTGACGGTAGTTAGTGCGGCTTTTAGTTTAGCTAAAATCTAAAGTTCTAAAGCCAAATAGATTTAATATTCTGATTTTCAATATAATATAGTTTACAGCTTCTTTTTCGGGGTTGTTAGCTAATTTTTTGGCGATTAGAAATCTCACTAGAATACACAATTAATAAACAGTTTTTTAATCAGTTAATACTTAATTATCTGTTATGCGCATTATTGCAATTATAACTTTCCTTGGTGTGCTATGTACAAATACGTACTCCTTTGGCAATACAGCTACGTACGCACGTGTCTCGACTCATGGCTCACTCAGAGTGGCCTTTCAAGACAGTACCCGTAAAGCTGCTATTGATTCGACAGCTATTGATACAATACCGGTAGGTGTTGTGCCGGCTAAGGCAATCATTTCGAAAAGACTGAAGTCTAAGACAAATGATACCGATGTTGATAAATTATCAACGTTCCCGGCTGTTTCATTACAGCAATATTTAAAAGGAGCTGCTGCTGGTTTGTATGTACAAGAGCCATCCGGCGAGCCCGGAACCGTTCAAAACATGTTTATACATGGAACGTCTCAACCTTTGTTGTCTGCACGTGAGTTGTATGCAACGCAACCACTTGTAGTTATTGACGGCGTGCCAATGGTGCAAGAGCATCCTTACGCTTTTGATATTCAACAGTACAAATTTGACAGAATTGGCCCTGCAACAAATATGTTAGCTGGTATTAACTTTGCAAATATCAAATCTGTAGAGGTATTAAAAGGCCTTGATGGTACTGCTATTTATGGCCCAAAAGCGGCAAACGGCGTTATCTTAATAACTACCAAGTCTGCAGGCACCAGAAGACGAATTACTTTTGATACCTATGCAGGTGTTGCTACTCCTAACGCTGTTACCACCATCAACGGCAGATTTGAAAATAATTTCAGAAAACAGTTTTACAACAAGTATACTGCTAACGGATCGTTCTCTCCTAACGACAACTATCCAATATTTTTGAGCGACTCATTAAGCAATGACTATTATGGTCCTGCTAACTGGAATGACGTTTATTATGGTAGCAGCGCGGTTTACAGTGTAAATGCTAGTATTAGCGGTGGTAACGAGTTGGCTAACTTCCGTTTCTCTTTAGGTAATACTAAAAACGGCGGTGTTGCTGATAAAACTAACCTGGATCGTTATGACACTCGTTTCTTGATCAACATGAAACCACTAAAATGGTTAGCGTTTAGCGCAATGGTTAATGGGAACCGTATTATCCGTGCACGTAACAGAAATATTCGTGATAGATTGGCTCAAATCAACTACATACCAGATCTAAGCACTCCACTAACTCCAAACAAGGTTAAGTATCAACAATACTTAGGTCAATTTGGTAGTGGTTTTGATGATAACAAATCAAACCTTGTAAATGGCTACGCTAAATTTGCTATCGATTTAGGTAAGTTTAAATTTATCACCACTTTAGCCATCGACTACAATGAAGGCTACCGTGATATTTTCTATCCAAGAACATTGTTGCAAACAACAAACTACGCATCAAACTATTTTGGATATAACCAACGTGCTACTATCGATAACGTTGCTACCTATAGCCATGATATCAACGCGGACAACAAATTTGAGTTTACTTTAGGAAATACATTTCAGTATGATTTCCATAGATATACTTATGGTTATGCTTATAAAGGAAGCAACGACTTCATAAAATTAAACTTGTTGAATTCTGATCCAAGCAAACCAGAATATTTGACACCTACTGTTTACAGAAGTCAATTGGTTTATAAATTCTTAGACAAAACCAGAAGCAACGTTACTTCTTTTTATGGTAAAGTTGATTACTCTTTCAAAGGCACCTACAACTTTTCATTATTGTTAAGAGCTGATGCTTCTTCTACCCAACAACCAACAGACCGTTGGTACTACTCACCTGTATTAACTGCGGGCTGGGATTTGAAAAGAGATTTCTTTGCTGAAAGCAAATCTGTTTCTGAATTAAGCGTACGAGGTAGCATTGGGAGAATGGGCAGATTTGAAAACTTTGATAATTATTCTCAAGGCCCACAATACAGTGCATTTATCGGCTATACCGGTAATTTAATAACACCCGGTTACAATGGCATTGCAGCCTTGGCGCGCCCTTACACGGCAGGTTATGTACCATATAATTTAAAGTGGGCGTACACTGATCAAGCTAGCCTTGGTTTAGATGCGGCTTTATTTAACAAACGCCTTTATTTAAGCTTAAATGCTTATTACAAACATGACAAAAACATGTTATTAGGTGTTCCTTCAGCGGCTGAGTATGGTTATACTACTGTTATCAAAAATGGTATGGCTATTCGTAACACAGGTGTTGACGCGGCAGTTACTGGCGTGATATTGCCGGCTGGTAGCAAAGTTTCATGGACAACATCATTAAATGTTAACCTAAACAAAAACACTTTAACTGCCTTGCCGGGTGGTTTAAACCAAATTGCTATGGGCGACAGATTGCTTAAAGTAGGTTCATCTGTTGACAGCTACTGGTTGTTAAACAATCAAGGCATTTATAATACAGATGCTGAAGTACCTTCAGTAGGCGGTAAAAAATTAGCTTACAATGGCATTGCGTTAAAAGCGGGTGATCCAAGATGGCAGGATGTAAATGGTGATAACGCCATTACTGATGCTGACAGGACTTTACAAGGCCACTCATTGCCTACAGTATCAGGTGGTTGGAATAACGATTTCACTTACAAAAGATGGACTTTGGGTTTAAATTTCTATTATAATTTGGGCCGTAAACTGATGAACCAGGAAATGGCTAACAGATTTGACTTTTATAACCGTGAGGGCGTAAATGATATCAACTCTGCTAGAGACATTACTTATTGGGAAAAAAGAGGAGAGTATTCTAAATACCCTATTTATAACCCGGCAAGTTCTGTAGCACCTTACCAGGTAAATCAGTCGTTATTTTTAGAAGACGCTTCATTTATCAAATTGCGTACGTTGTCAATTGGTTATGACTTGACCAGCAAATTTAAGATGAAGTATATTGACCTACAAAAATTCTATATATATGGTAGCGTAAGTAATGTATTCACAATGACTAAATATACAGGTCAGGATCCAGAGCTGGTTAACTACACAGGATATGACACCGGTTACGGAATGCAGATTCCGAGAACCTTTGTTTTAGGTGTTAAATTAGACTTTTAATTGATAGCGTAGACAAAATATTGTATACCGTTTAAAATAGATGAAATGAAAAAAATAATTTTGCTAAGTCTGATCTTTTTTACCCTTATTGCTTCTAATAGCTGTAAAAAATCATTAGATGTTGCTTCATCACGCGTTGTAAATGAGGTTAATTATTGGAATACACTTGAAGATGCCCGTGCAGGTATCATGGGTGTATACGGGTTAACAAGAGCAGCACTTGCCGATAATAACGGCCATTGGATATACGGCGACGTTCGTATGGGTAATTTTGTAAGCCCTGTCCGTCAGGATTTAAAGGCTGTTGTTAATAATGACCTTAACGCATCTTACCCGGTTGTTAATCAACTTTCTAACTGGAGAAGATTTTATGCAGTTGTTAATGCTGCTAACACTTTTATTGAGCGTATTGGCGAGGTAAAAAAGAAAGACCCTCGCTACACATCCAATAATATGCAGGTTGATCTTGCTCAAATTAGATTTTTAAGGGCATTCGCGTATTTTTACATGGCAAGAATATGGGGCGATGTGCCATTGATTCTTACTACACATGACGGGACGTTTGAAAACAGACCCAGAACTAGTCAAGGTGCAGTATTATCTTATGCACAAGGTGAAATGGAAGCTGCCGCGCTTGAACTACCTTATGTATACAGTGCGAATGACTTGCAACAACCTGGACAATACTACAACCAAGGTTCGGGCAGATGGGGTGGCGCATTAATTGCAAAATTAGGCGCATATGCAATGGCAGCACAGGTTGCTGCATGGCAAGGTAAATATGCCGACGTTGTTAAATATACTCGTATAGTAATGACTGAGTTCCCTGCCAGAAACCCATCTCTTATCGGTAGCGGAGCATCTGCATACAACAATGGTTATGTAAGTGCACCGACCTTGACAGATCCTGCTGGTATATTTTATAAACAAGCAAACACTGCTAATCCTGCTCAGTTATTCGGCTTAAGTTTTGTTTGGGATAACCAAGATGCTGCCTTTACAGGTAATATTGAGTCGTTAACACTGGCTGCTCCTGTAGTTAACAAAAACGTACCAGATATCTACGTTCCCAAGGATTCAATTTTGTCTATTTTCAAAGAGCCCAATGACGCTCGGTTTGTGATAGATACCACAGGTATAACTTACGCGGACGCGCTTACCAAACAAGGTTATTTTACCAACTTCCAGGGCAGGTATCCTATTTTTGCTAAGATAAAATCTATCATGGGCGGCGAGAAAGATCCAACTTTCAGAATTTTCTCAAGTTCAATTTTATTAACCCGTTTTGAAGATGTTACCTTATTAAGGGCTGAAGCTTACGCCGTGTTAGGTGAAACTACACTAGCTATTAACGATTTAAATGCAGTTAGAAAATATAGATATAACGTTGACCAGGTAGGTATACGTAATAACGATCAAAATGATTACACCCCTTACAGTGCTGCAAAACACGGTCCTGTTATTGAAGCTATTTTTAAAGAGCGTCAAAAAGAATTTATGGGCGAGGGGCATCGTTGGTATGATAGGGTTAGATACGAAAAGATCAAACAAAACAATCCTCAATTTATGCAAATGATCAGCACGGGCGCTATTTATTGGCCTATAGCAAAAGAAATTATTGCTCAAAACCCGCTGATAACGCAAAATTCATTCTGGAAGTAATATAGAAAGCGAATAGAGACATGAAAAGATCAAACTTATTAGGAAGGTACATTGCAACAATGGCTGTTGTTGCTTTGGTATCTCAAACAAGCTGTAAAAAGGAGAAGGGGTTTTATGACCAAACTGTTACCACTCCTTCAGTTTCACTTAACACTTATCAGTATTTAAAAAGTAAAACTGGTGTTTACGATTCCCTTTTATTATTAGTAGATAAAATGGGTATTGCCAAAACTTTGACAGACAGTAACATTACATTGTTTGCGCCACAAAATAGCAGTTTTCAAATTGCTATAGCCAACTTAAATATTGTACGTAGGGCCGCTGGCCAACCGGCAATTTATTTATCGCAACTTGCAGCGGGCGATAAATTGGTTATTGGGTCTAAGCAAAAAGCTAAAGCTAAACAGGATAGTATTATGTTAGATACTATTGTATCTAGGTACATTATCCGTAAGCAATATTTAGCGGCTGATTTTGCAATCGGCGATGGTTTATTTATTAATGCCGTACGTGGTGGTTTCCCAATGCATGGTCAGCGTGTATATGCTGATGCTCAAGGTTATCAAAACGGTGGTTCGGAGATTATTGAATTTGCTAATACCAAAAGAAGTTTATTTGTTGACAGATGGCAAAAAACTACCACTACTTCTGTAAACATAAAAACCAAGAATGGCGTAGTTCACCTATTGAAACCAGATCACACTTTCGGATTTGAGGAATTTGTTTCAAGAATGACCTTCGTTCCGCCACCGCCGTCAGTATTTAATGTAAAAACTGATTTGTTTTACGTTAAGTTTCCTTCTGATTTAAATTACGTGGACGGTGGTGTTTCACCGGGTGAAACTTTGATCAGATTATTTGATGGTAGCGTTTTGACTAAGTTTATATCAAAAGCAAGTGTGCAGAAGTCACTGTATCCAACAATATACTGGAAACCTAGGGACATTAATGGCAATAATATTGAAAAGCTGTCGAACAGTTATACGATAACTACCGCTAATGACTCTAAAGGTAACAGAGGCCGTGATCCTAGAGCATTTGCGATAGACGGTACAAAAGATGATCCTGAAAGTGCTACTGCAGTTTGGGTACAATTGGACATTCGTCAAGACCAAGATTGGACAACCAATTACCAACTAAAGACATTTGATTTCCCAAATACTCAGTATTATAAAGGTTACAGATTGCGTATTTTGCAAACTGGTACCGGTTCAACTTTGGATGATTTGTTCCAAATATCAGAATGGACCATGAACTATAGGGAGCAATTATAATTAAGAAAATGTTTAAAGTAAACCATGTTATGCAAAACACAATGAAATATAAAGCTTTTATATTGTTAGCATCTGTAATTGCTTTTTCTGGTTGCAGGAAGATATTTAATCTTCCCGATGAGAAAAACTATCTGAGCCCTCAGGCAGATTATACAAGTAAAGAGTTCAGACCGATATTAGGCAGAACCACCGTTTTAAATGGTGGTAACATCTTTAACGCTGCCAACTCAAGTTTTCCGATAACCTTTCAGATCCTCAACCCACGAAAAGGGGATGGTAATCCAGCCAACTTTTTACTGACAGAACAACCAACATTGGTATGGACTGGTGAGTACAGCGGTACAGAAACAAGTTTGGCCCAAATAGAAGCTAAAAGAAAAATTGAAACTCACCGTTTATTAGAAACCCGCGGTAATGGTGATTTAGTTTTATGGTACACAGCGACGCCTGCGCTTATACAACCAGCAGATACTGTAGTCCTGCCACAAAACAATAACTATATTGATATAAAAGTTACTAACAGCGGGGGATCAAGAATTATAAAAAATTTGATAGTTACACCTGTAAGAGATCAACCTTACATACCTAATGATGATTATAACAAAACTACGGGTAAGCCTAATACACAGCTTCCTGCGGGTGGTCAGCCTGTACGTAACTTTGCTAATATTCAAAATATCAGAAATGCCGCAAACAATCAATTTATTGATGGCAGAAGCATTGATAAAGGTATTGTATACTTATACATTCGTAAGTTTGTAGATCCGGCTGGGAATGCGGCTGCTATTGGCCACAGATTAAGATTTAAGTTTTTAGATAAAGACTCTGCTGCTATTGATCCTTTCAGATTTAATGCAACTAAATGGATTGATCAGGTACATGGCTTTAATCCGGCGGGTACAGCTCCGGGATTTGACCAAACCCATACGTATGTAGAATATAACGTTGCTTATCCAATTCCTTTGGCCAGGATACCTACCAAATACACCGTTGGTGGTGTTGCTAACCGTAATGGTGGAGAAACAGCTCACGCTGAATTTAGTTTCACCCGTACAGGTTTTGGTAACGTAAGGGAAACAGGAAGAATTCTACTGGATTTTGCAATTTTCGAAAAGGGTGATTGGGAAATCGTATTCCACTTTAAAACCGCCAACCCTAAGTTTGATAACGATTAGAAACCCTAATGACTAAAAACTAATATACAATGAGAAAACAAATTATTTGGCCGTTAATGTTTTTCTGCTGCCTACTTATGTGCCAGAATTTGATGGCGCAAGTTAAAAAGGTAACTGTAAAAGGTACCATTTTAGACGCAGTAACAAAAGAACCATTAACAGGCGCCACTATTGGCACCCAGGCCGAAGGGGGTAAAACACAAGCGGATATTAACGGTAAGTATTCCGTTACCGTTAACGAAGGCTCTGTACTTACGTTTACCTTTGTAAGCTACGGCGCTCAAAGTCATAAACTACTACCTGGCGAAACTACCGTAAACATTAACATGGCTACGGATGCAAAGCAAGCCAACGAGGTTGTAATTCGTGGTTACGTTAAACGTAACCGTGATCAAACAACAGGCTCGTCATACATTATTACCGGTAAAGAAGTTCAAGACAACCCGGTTGGTAACGTTGAGCAATTGTTACAAGGTAAAGTAGCCGGTTTAAATATTCAGAACAATACGGGTGCTCCGGGTATGCGTGGTTCTGTAAACATTCGTGGTTTATCTACTATTGCTACAACGGGTTCAGGTGATAATACCTATTTACAGCCAACATCACCTTTATACGTAATTGACGGTGTGCCTTTAGATGCTGATAAAGCTTCTGAGTTTGGGTTTGATCAACAAGGTCCTGGCGTGAGTCCACTATCATTAATCCCTCAAGAGGATATTGCCAGTATGGAAATTTTGAAAGATGCAACAGCGACAGCGTTGTACGGTTCAAGAGGTGCCTACGGTGTAATTTTGATCCAAACCGTAAGGGGTAAATCAAAAGTACCTGTTATCAGATATTCAGCAATGTTTTACATGTCAGCTGTTCCTAAACTACGCGAAACACTTGGCGGCGCTGCAGAAAGATCTTTTAAAGTTGGACAGATTAACACTTACGGTATAAATAATGAGAAATATTTACTAAGCAACACACAATTTCTTTCAGATAGTTTGAATGCATTTTACAACAATTCAACTAACTGGCAAGGCATATTCTATTCTAACAAGTTCAATACTACCCACAACATTGCGTTAGACGGTGGTGATGCGAGATTTAACTATAAAGTTAACTTGAAATACTTCTCTCAATCTGGTTTGATTGAAAAAACAGGTTTTGAGAACTACAGCATGAACATGAACATGGAGTTTAAACCATCTTCAAAATTGAGTTTCTTTGGTCAAATCAGAACTTCAATGGCTAGAATCAGGTCGGGTAGTGGTAATCAGGTATTACAATCGGTGGTTAACTCAAACGGTAACAAATCTACATTACAGCCTGGCCCATCATTTCTTTTAGCAACAAGTGATGTACTTTCAAGTTTAAATATCAGAGAAAGCTCTGGCCCTAAAAACTTAAGTGCTAACTTAAACGCCAGCTATGAACTTGCACCGGGATTAAGCTTGCAAACAAGCGGTAACTATACTTATGACATTGAAACTCAAGATAAGTTTTTACCAGCCGCTGCAAACGGTCAATTTGCAAGAATTGATAACTTTTATGGTTTTACTTCTGAGTTATACAATCGTAACAACTTAACCTATACTAAGCCATTAGGCCAACACAATTTGTTTTTTAACGTATTTAACGAGGTTTACTTCAAGAAAAGACAACAAAGCTATACTCGTATCCAAGGTACTCCAAACGATCAGTTTGAAGGGCCAAGCGGATACGATGGTAACTTATCCAGGGGGGCCGGTGTATTGAACAACTTTTATAACATCAGAAACGCCTCTTATGCATTTGCATTTACTTATGACTTTAAAAAGAAATATGTAATTGACCTTACCTATCGTTTGGATGGATCTTCAGCAAATGGTCCGGTTGATCCGTATACTAAAAACCCATCAGTTGGTTTTAGATGGAACATTACTAAAGAGGACTGGATTGCTAACCACACTTCTAAATGGCTTGATCAGGCTTCATTAAGGATGAGTGTCGGTCAAAACATTTATCCGATAGGTAACTTAGAAGACATTTATGGTAAATACAATCCAAGTGGTTTTTACAACAATCAACCCCGGATAGGTATTGATTTTGGTAGAGTGCCTAACCCTAATTTGTTACCTAAAAAGGTTCTTCAATACAACTTAGGTTTTGATGCTTCATTATTTAACAGCCATTTAGATATTACTTTTGATACCTACTACAAAGCTGTAACTAACGATTTGGTTTCTATTAATTTGCCAAACACACTTGCCTTTGGAAGTTTCCAGAGTAACGACGGCGCTATTTCTAACTACGGTTATGAGTTAGCCTTGACTATCCGCCCGCTTAAGCAAAGTGCGAAACTTAAATGGACAATAAACGTTAACGGTGCATTGAACTATGACGTGTTAACTAAATTACCTGCCATTTTTAACGGACAATACATTGATATTTCTAACTCAAATGGACTTGACATAACCGGTCAATTCTTAGCAAAACGTGTGGGCCGTAACTCCTTATCTAACTACCTATTTACTAACCAAGGTGTTTATGCTTCTACAGCGCAAGTACCGGTTGACCCCGTTAGAGGTATAAGAATGAGAAACCTTGTTAGTAACAACACACTTTATTCTTATCAAGGTGGCGACGCCCGAATTCAGGATTTGAATGGTGACTATGTAATTGACGTTAGAGATAGAACCGTGACTGGCAACACTCAGCCACTTATCACTGGTGGTTTTAGTAACACTTTAGGCTACGGACAATTTTCACTAAATGTATACTGTTCTTACACTGCAGTACGCTCTGTATTAAATAATTCATTGGCACAACGTTTAGTAGCATTAAGCAACCCTTTTGGTACAAACGCCGTACCTACACCGGGCAACCTTCGTATATGGAGAGGTGCTGGTGATGCAGGGGCAACATATGCTAATGTTTACAACTATGCACATGAGACATATTTGAACAATTTTAGAGGTGAGCAAACGTTATGGCAAGAAGATGGTAGCTATTTCAAAATCAATCAGGCAACGTTGTCTTACAACTTACCTAAAGATCTTGTAAAGCGCTTAGGTCTTAATGCGATCAGAACCACGTTTACGGCAAGCAATTTGGCAGTATTTACGCCATACTCTGGCCCTAACGTTGAAAACGTTAATAATTTAGGTAAAGATATCGATGGTGCGTATCCAAACCCTCGTACTTATACACTAGGTCTTAATGTCAATTTTTAATAAAAATTATAGAGAGAAGATATGAAAAAGATTATTTTTTGCTTAGTGCTTTTGGTGATCGCATCACAATACAGCTGTAAGAAATTTCTGGATATCACGCCTATCGATAAGGTAACCGGAAATAACTATTACAAATCTGTGCAAGATGTTGAGTCCAATATCACAGATATGTATGGAAGGCTTTATGTTAAATATACACAAACTAATACAGCAGGCGCAACCGGCGAGTTTCGCTCAGGTGAAGTAGTTCCTTCTTCAAACGGTGTAAACAGCCGTGTTATCAGAGGTGACATTGCTTTATTAGGCGGGCACCGTAACAGAATTCCAAATTCACAAACTACTCCTGGTTTGCAAACTATCCAGGTAAATGGCACCCGTAGTGACAGGTTGCTTCTGGCTGCATTATTTGACAGGGATGATCAAGGTAATACTAACCCCACCCAATTTGGAAACCTTACCAGATGGAATGAGTATTATCAGGTGATACAAAGTGCCAACATCTTAATTGAAAAGCTACAAGACGGCATTCCCGCTCTTAATCAGGATCAAACTAAGGCTTACATTGCTGAGGCGAAATTTGTACGTAACTACTGCTACTTTACTATGGTAAGGCTGTACGGTGATGTGGTTTATTATACTTCAGCTTTCCAAAAAGATCCGCTTCCGAGGGAGAATATGGTATCAGTATTAAAGAAGTGTATCGCTGATCTTAAAACGGCGAAAAACGATCTGCCGTTGATGATATCAGACCCCACTAATCGCTCTGTTAGAGCAAGTAAAGCTGCTATTATAGCCTTATTGATGAACATGAACATGTGGAATGCTGGTTTTGACGCCGCAGGCAAAACTGGTTACTATCAGGAAACTGAAGCACTAGGTGCAGAATTGATGACTCAGGCCGACATTTTCAAGTCACCAAGATTATACACCCTGAGCGAGTGGGCTCTTGTGACAAAAGGTCGTTCTGAGGAAGGTCTATTTGAGTTATTTAACAGCGCTAACTACGGATCTGCTATTCCATTTAATTTAGCTCCAATTGGCGAGGCATTTACGCATTTTCCATATAAATTGCCAGAGTATGATAACCGTAGTAGCCCGGCTGTTTTTACAGCGGAGTACATGAAAAAATTGTATCCTGAACTTAACGATTTGAGACTTAGTATTTGGTTTGAAGACGCCTTTAACCAAAATGCCGAGACCTTCCAATTGAAGAAGTTTGCTAACAACAGCCCTATCGACGGTAGTGCAGGTGCGGTTAACGGATTACCGGATAACACTTTCTTAATTTTCCGTTATGCCGACGTTATTTTACTTCGGGCAGAAGCTTTAGCTGAGCTGAACATTAATGACAGAGCAACTGATATGTTGAACAAGATTAGAAGAAGGGCTGTAACGGCTGATTTTCCAAATCCTAACGGCGAGCCCTATTCTCTTAAAGACGCTATATTTTATGAGCGCGCTAAGGAATTAATGGGAGAGGGTACTCACTATTTTGATTTAGTTAGGACTAAAAGAATTACAAGCAGAAACTATACTGAAAACCCACTTACTTCAGACAAATTTGCCAGAGGTGGTTGGACATGGCCAATTGACGGTTCAGCTTTAAGTAACAATCCACTTATGACTTTAAACGCATATTGGATAGGCTCTGGTTTAGAATAATATAATTAAGCAAATGAGAAACTTTACAAAAAAATATATTACTCTTATAGTTTGTTCTGTAGTACTAACTATAACGGTGTCGTCTTGTTCAAAAGACAAATATTACAAAGATGGCGGTCTTGCCAACCCGCAATTTAATGGTACTGTGTTGCAATATTTGCAATCTAATCCGGTTAAATTTGATTCTGTAGTTCAGGTAATTAAGTTAGCTGGAATGGAAGAAGTATTCTCTAAAGAGAGTATAACTTTCTTTGCTCCAACAGACGAAGTCATCAGACGCACTATCGGCATTGTAAATGGTAAGATCCCCCTTTTGCAATATCGTCTTAACCAGAACTTATATGATCTTAACAGGGATACAATTAAGACATTGTCTGATATTAAACCAGCAATTTGGAAAAAGTTCCTTATGCGATATATTATTAAAGGAAAATATCTGTTAAAAGATTTCCCGCAGCTGGACTTTGATTTGAGGCCATTATATCCTGGTGGTTACTATTACGGGTATAACGGCGATCTTTTAAACGTGGGTGTTGTTTTTAACTCTGCAAACGCGATTAGATATGCAGGTTATCGTCAATTGTGTATAGCTCCGTTAATAGATCCATCAGACCCTACACGAACTTATTTTTCATCAGCACCGGTTGCAACGTCTGACGTTCAGCCAACTAATGGAGTGGTGCATGTTTTGGTTGAATACACTCCTTTAAAGGACAACAAATTGGGTGACATCCGTCTTGATGCATCAATGATGGAGATATTTGGCATGGGGTATGATTTCTATACTGATGTTATTTTAAATAGATAAAATCACACGGAAAATTATACTTATAAGAATTTTTTGACATTAATACAATGATTATGAAACTTAAATATACTGGTTTATTATTAGTGGTAGCTGGCATGCTGTTGGGAAGCTGTAAGAAGAATACTACTGTGTTTAATGATCCTTATGCGGGCGGTAAACCCGCGCTCGGTATCTCGGTTAATCCCCAACAGATACCTTTACCGGCAGAGGGTGAAGCTGGTACTGAGGTAACTATTGCTGCAACAGGATTGTCAGATTATTACGCAAAAAAGCAACTGAAGTTTTTATTCAACGGCCAGGAAGCTCAAATTGTAAACGTAACGGCTACTAACATTATTGTTAAAGTACCAGGAAACGCAAGTAGCGGTGTAACGTCATTCGTCGTTGATGGTCAGCTCGTCTTCGGTCCTGTGTTTACAGTCCTTGGAAAGGTTGCTATTGATCCTACATTTGTTGCAGTTTCAGGTGCAGATGGTGCTGTTTTAAGAGCATTCCCTGTACCATTGACTCAAAACCTGATTTTATTAGGAGCTTTTACAAACTACGATGGAAAAGGTAGCGTCTC
Source organism: Mucilaginibacter antarcticus (assembly GCF_042686155.1). NCBI lineage: Bacteria > Pseudomonadati > Bacteroidota > Sphingobacteriia > Sphingobacteriales > Sphingobacteriaceae > Mucilaginibacter > Mucilaginibacter antarcticus. The sequence goes on from NZ_JBHUON010000018.1 coordinate 59,880, forward strand.
TCGACAAAACAGGATAGTAAGAATTTTTCCGGACGGAACTTGGGACAGGTCGTTGTTAGCTGGTGGAGGTGCTAACAGTACATTATGGGATATGGCCCAAGTTGGACCATATTACTATGTAGTTGGCGATTTGACAGGCTATGCACAGCAAGGTAGCGGCATAAGCAGAATCACTCGTTTAAACGTAGCTGGGCAAGTGGATACCGCGCAAGTACTTACTTACACAAAAAAGACAAAATTTATACCCGCGTTTAATGGTGGTACAACCGGTACTATCCGTGACATTTATCCTGTCGGAACTAACAAAATGATCATCAGTGGTAACTTTAATTATTATGTTTCGCGTCAGTATGATCGATATACTTTTGATTATAAAGACAGTACAGTTACCGATAGTGTGGATGTTCGTCAACTTGCGCGCTTAAATGAAGACGGAAGTTTAGACAGAACTTGGAGGTTCCTGCCAACAGAACTTGGTTACAGAGGCCAACTTGGTAAAAGCAAGCCGGGTGCTAACGGGCCAATCCGTACTATTAAGCATACTGGCGGCGTATCAGGGAAGATTCTCGTTTACGGAACGTTTACAAGTTTTGACGGTACACCTGCTGGTGGCATTATTCGGTTAAATGCGGAAGACGGATCTATTGATCCTTCGTTTAATGTAGGTGCAGGTTTTGACCAGGGTGTGGCGTTCGTTTCATTCGATGAGGTTAATAAGAAATACCTTGCTGCAGGCGTGTTTAACACCGTGGGAGGTAAGGCTTCTCAATATTTAGTTAGATTGAATTTAGATGGTTCTGTCGACGCTACATTTACGCCTAAAGTATTTATTGGGGGTATACCTACTTATGCTAAGGCACTTACGGACGGTTTGATCGTAGTGGGTGGTAACTTCAGAACTTATAATAATGTTATCAGAAATGGCTTTGCTATTCTAAACCCTGACGGTACATTAGCCGACGGCTACAATACGGTTGGTAACTTAACCGGTGAAATTATTGATACGTATGAAACTAAAACAGCTGACAATAAACGTGCGTTGTTAATAATGGGAAGCTTCTTCAACTTTAATAACAAAATACGACGTAACCTAATTAGAGTTAAACTTGAAATTTAATATTATTGTTAATAATATAATAATATTATTAAATTAGCGTTAAGAGTGCCTGATACAGATGCTCTTAACGCATAACCAAAACATAAACGAACTTAATTAAAGATATAACAAATGAGAAATTTTAAAACCAAATTGCTTGGTCTGTCACTTTTAGTTGTGGCGTTATCAGCATGTAATCGCGGTTTTGATAAAGTTGTTCCGGCTTCGCCAAATGAACCGTCAGGTGCATCGGTATTTAAAAAGCCCAAAGTACTTTACATTATCGCTGATGGTGCGCGTGGTACACAAGTTAGAGATGCAAATATCCCTACGCTAAAGTCGCTACTAACGCATTCTATTTATACTTGGAATTCATTGGGAGATGCTAATAGTTCAACCAATGCTACTAACTGGGCTAGTATGATTACCGGTGTTTCTAAAGAAAAACACAACGTTTTAACAGAAGATTTTGTCGGAAACAATTTGGCTACTTACAAGACAATATTTGAAAGAATCAAGTCTATCAATCCAGACTTGCGAATTGCTTCATTTTCGTCATCTCTACTATTTAAAAATAACCTTACTGCCGGTACTAACGTTTCAGAAAATTTAACCAATGACGAAACCGTTAAAAGCCGTATGGTTGATTTCTTAAAAACAGATGCTGCCGATTTGGTGGTTGGCGAGTTTTCGGCAATTCAAGCAGCTGGTGTAGCTGGCACATTTGACAATAGTGACGCAGGTTACAAAAATGCTATTAATACATTTGATACCCAAGTTGGCGCTATTCTAGATGCAGTTAAGTCAAGAACTACTTATAATTCAGAGAGCTGGTTAATTATCATTAGCTCAAACAAAGGCGGCCCTGCCACTTTAAACCCTTTAGAGGATGACAAAACTGTATTTAGTAACACAAATGCTAACACATTTTCTATTATTTACAATGCATCGTATAACCCAACATTTATTGGTAAGCCTTTTGTAGGCAACTCTTATGTAGGTAACGCGGTAAGGTTTAGAGGCTGGCCTCATAAAGGTGTGGCTGAAGTAAAAGGTGTGGATCCGCAGTTTAACGTTAATTACTCAAGTGCTTTTAATTTTGGTGATACATCTAGCTTCACCATCTCTGTAAAAATTAAAAAACATAAAAATCCATATAATACATCAAGAGGAGACTACTATTACCAATGGCCAGCCTTCCTTGGTAAACAAGGTAAAAGCCCTACTGATAATAATCCGGGCACAGGATGGGGCGGTGGTGCATCTCGTGGATGGAATTTTTGCTTATTCCAAAACAGATGGCGCTTCATGATTATTGGAAACAAGGATGGTTCCGGTGGTCTTAATGAAGAAATTGCCGGACTTGAATTCAGTGGAGATACCTGGCATGACTTAACTGCAGTCGTGGAAAGGACCCCTAATGGAGCTAAACAGGTAAGAGTATATACTGATGGTGTAATGGCTATTACTAATAGAAATAACGCATCATTAGCTAACCCATCATATGTTCCGTTTGTACTTGGTGCAAACCCTAATTTTGATAATAACTCATTTTTACGTTTAGGTTGGACAACTGGAGAGCAAGACCCGGGCAATAGTGAGGTTATTAACACATACGGTGCAATCGATGTGGAATTAAAGGAATTTAAGATTTTCAAAGCTGCTTTACCAGACGCCGTTGTAAAACAGTATGCTTGTGATCAAAGTATTGACAGAAGCCATCCTTTCTACAATTTTTTAGTAGGTTACTGGCCTATTAACGAAGGTAGCGGTACTGTACTTAAAGATAGAGTTGGTTTAGCCGACATGACCTTGTCTCAGCAGCAGTCTAATACACCTGCTTCAGGATCGAGTGGCCCTACTGCTCCTTTATTCAGTGGTTATCAATGGACAGCATTTACTGATTTGATCTGTTCGCCACCTGCTAGTAACCTGGGGCTACTGGTACCTAAAAACACAGATCTTCCCGCTCAGGTTTTGAGCTGGTTTAATATTGCACGTCAATCCTCATGGGGCTTAGACGGTAAAGTTTGGATAGCAAAATAATAGCACTAAAGCCGGGAACTGTATTTACAGTTCCCGGCTAATTTAAAATACTAGTTAAATTTTAAACAAAATGAAAAAAATATTTACTAACGTGCAATTAGGTCTTTTAGGCTTAATTGCTACCTTAGCCGTATCTTGTAAAAACGAGAAACTGACCGACGTAGTGAACCCTATTAACGCTTCCAATGCTAAAGTTAGCGTGTCTGTCGACTCAAAAATAGATATTGTTAAAGGCGGTAACTTTACGCTTAATGGTGCAGAGCTTAGCGTGCCGTTAACAATTACATTTTCAAACCCGACTTCAGCGGCTTTTACCGTCGACCTATCAACTAATGTTGATACCGTGGCTAAACTTATAACTGCCGGTACTTTGCCTGCGGGTACTGTCGCGTTCCCTGTGGGCGCCGCGGCTGTGCTTCCGCAAATTAATATTCCTTCTGGTGTAAAAACGTTTACTACAAACATTATAGTAAGCAGATCTACTATGGAAGTGCTTTATGGCAAAACCTTAGCAGCAGTTATAAAACTTGGCGTAATTGGTAAAGGTAATACTGTTGCTACCGGCAAAAGTACAACTATACTAACCGTTAAAACCGGCGAGCTGTTAGATGCTGCTTCGGTACACGAACTATATTTCGGTACTCCGACGTCTACAACCAACATTATAAATGCGGTTGCCAGCCCGTCAAACTACACATTGAGTTCACAAAATATAACTTTTAATGTTCCTGTTACTTTACAAGGTGATCCGGGTGCTGAATTAACTGTTGACGCTGTGTTTTCTCAAGATAGCGTTACAAAGTACATTAACTCTGGGTTACTTGCTACATCACAAACATACGACGCAAGTAAGATTTCGTTTAGCCCCAGCGTGAAAATAATAGCGGGTAGCAGCACTGCGGTATTTACGTTTTCTACAAATATCAAAACATTACTGGCTGTTCAGCCAGCTGCCGGCGCTGCTACAATAAAATATCCTACGGTTGCATTTACTTTAAAAAATCCAACCAAATATAAAACTACCGAAAAAGCCAGCAAGACGGTTTATGTGGTTATGGATCCTAACTTCTTCAGGCCTTACTACGGTACTCCGTTTGTAATTAAAGGCGCTATAGGTGTTGAGTCAGCGCCAATTTACGCAGCTTATTATGATTTGGGTGGCGAGGGTATAGGTTATCATGAAAACGATGTCAATAAAGACGGCGACGGCAACTGGCGTCTTCCTGATTTAGTTGATGTACCTGGTGAATACTCTCCAAGAAGCTCTGTAGGATGGATTGGGACTGGCGAATATTTGACGTGGAGCGTTAACGTGGAAGCTGATGGTGTTTATGATATGAATTTATTATTAGGATCAAATAATACTAATGGTAGAGTTACCGCATTTCTAGACAATGTTTTGTTAACACCAACTCAAATAGCAGTTACTAATACAGGTGCCTATGGTAACCAGTTGCCTCACCGTACAGACGTAACTTTAACAAAAGGATACCATATCTTTAAATTATTCATGAATAATGGTAATCATGATTACCGTGGTGCTATTTTTACCAGAAAAAGTTAGATTTTAAAAGTATTTAAATAAAATATTGATATGAAACAATTATTAAAACCACTTGGACTACTTTTTTGCATGGGAGCCATTGTGTCTTCATGTTCAAAAAAAGTTGATGCAGTTCTTCCTGATCCTGCTGTAGTAAATCCAGTCTCTGATTATACTATTACACCTGATCCTGCTGATGGCTTTACATTTACCTTTAAAAACACATCAAAAAACTTCACTAAGTTAGAGTGGAGATTTGGAGATGATTCGGTAGCTGTTGGAGACAACGTTACACATACTTTTGTAAATACCGGCGACCCAAATGCTAACCCGAGATTTGCTTATGTTGTTGATTTAAAAACCACTTCATCAACCGGTAATATTTCGCATAAATACATTAACCTGCCTATTTCACCCGAGGCAATTGCTCAGTTTGTTGGGGTAAAAGATGCAACTACGCCTAATAAGATTAATTTAAGCGTTAATGTTAAAGCTACAATCAAAACTGTAGAATGGACATTTACTGATGCTGATTTTCCAGATCCTACGGTATCAGGTGGTGCTGTAAAAAAAGGAACGGTTGTTAAAACCACAGGTTTAACTGCATCCAGAACCTTTACTCCAGGTACCTTTAACACCGTATCTGCTAAAATTACTACAGATAAAGGCTCGGTTGTAACTATTACCCGTAACATAACCAGCGAAGGCCTTGTTGAAAACGTAACCGGTAACCGTTTAAGTTGGGAGCCAAATTTCTTTAATAACAGAGGCCCCAACGAAGATTCGCCGAAATTGCTTGATAATAACGTAGAAACTAAATTTTTGGTAGGTAAAGGTTTCGTAACTGTAGATCCTTGGAAATTCCCTTTAGTTTGCATTTTTACCTTTTTAACGCCGCAAAAAATCAGAATATACGCTATTGGGAGTGCTAATGACTCACAAGACCGTGATCCAAAAGAGTGGACCCTTGAAGGATCAAACGATGAAGGTGCAACCTGGACTATGATGGATTCAAGATTAATGGCTAAAAACTTTTATGATCAGGCCGTAGATTTAGGTTATCCTGAGCCAAACAAGGGACGGTATAAAAGGCTGTTTTATTACACTATTGCTAACCCTATAGAGTATAAAAAAGTACGTTGGACGATTAAGAGCAATTGGGGAGCGGACTTGCTTCAGCTTTCAGAATTTCAATTATTCAGATAGAATTTAATTCCATCATATTAAAGCCCGGTTACTTGTAGCCGGGCTTTTTTTGTTTCTGTTTTTTTAGAGATAAAGCTTTACTGCAAATTTTTTGCATGGAATACATTTAATTTAGGTGTTAACAATCAATAAAGATGAGTAATACCTTAATCCGGCCGTCCTTTCACAAGCAAAACAGTCGTTGAAATTATCCGATAACAAAGGTTATGGGCATCACCTTTGATTTTCTGACGACTGTTTGAAATGAAAATCAAACGTGCCGTCCATGGTATAAAAGTAGGATTGCCTTTCGCGGCTGTACTTAACATCAGCTCCAAGAGATCGTAAGATTTCTATGTATTCAAAAGTGGTGCGTTCGCTGACATTTAACTTTTTAGCTAATTGTTCAGGCGCCCCCGTGGCCCTTTTTTTTATAAGGCTGTGTAAAAAATCAAGCCTGTCAAAATAGTATTTTGGCATAATGCAACGATTTAGATCCAATAAAAAATACTTAGCTTCAGCAGAAGACTCTTAGGTTTTTATACTACATATTGGCACATTTGCAGTTATGAAGGGGGGACTTCTACAACTACCTGCTCTTTTACGTAATGCAAGATATAAAGTTTCGGTATCAGTACAAAAAAAATATTCTAATTACTTAAAATAATGCGCATTAAGCAATATGTACCGCCGCGTTTCATCTGCCTTAATTAAACAGCATAAAATTGTTACCGTAACATTACCATACAACATTACCTGTAAAAGACAACAGTTGTTATATTTGCTAAATAAAATAACAAAATTTATAACCTAATTAGTACACTGCTATCGCCGGCGTTCCCCTTTAGCCAAACATGCAGCAATAACTTATTTTAAAAGCCGACCCCTAAGCCAGCTTTTATCATTAAGTTAAACTATTATTATAGATTAACGGTCTGATAATCAATTTGTTAAAAGTCGGTGCCATTTATTGGCTTCCATCGCGATATTAAATTGACAATCGCTTACAAATGTCTTAGTTAGCTCTTTTAAAATAACCGATATGGTAATTTGGCAAGCGATAAAATAATTGTAAAAAGCTTGTTAATCAGAACGATACGTAAGTGGCTGCTAAAACAATCTTAAATATATTATGTAGTTTTTATTACATAGTAATTGCCAATAATACACTTAATCACAACTACCTGCATATGAAAATGCAACACTTACTTTACGGCATTATACTTCTGGCTTTAGCAAGCACGGGCTGTAAAAAGACATATTTTGACAACAATAAGCTAAACATTGACCAGGGCAATGGTGGCGGTAAAACAACGCCAAACGGTCCGGTTTTATCAGCGCAGCTAAAAAACTTTAAAATTAATGGCGCGTCTTGTGCCTATGATTCCACGCAAAACACATTTTATTATCCTGTTGCAGCAGGTACCGAGCTGTCAACCTTTACGGTAAGCTTTGATACTATTACTACAAAATCTATTTACCTTGATGATAAAAGGGTGTTTAACGGCAACAACGTAAGTTTTACCTTAAAAGCCGATCAGGAAATTGTTGTTAAAGCAGTTAACAGCTTAAACCTGGTTACTAATTATCACATGATGATAACAGGCTTGCCCATGGTAAGTATTTATACCAATACTTCAATTGGCGATGAGCGTGTCATAGGTACTTTCAACTTAGTTAACCCAAATTATAAGGCGCAACAAACTGAGTTGGAAATATCTGTCGGTACGTCTGTTTCCATCCGCGGGGCAACATCCCGGTTTTATCCTAAAAAATCATATTCGGTGCATTTGGTTGACGGCGGTGGCAATGATATTGACAAATCATTACTGGGCTTGCGCAATGATAATAATTGGATACTGGATGCGGCGTATGTTGACCAATCGCGTATGCGTAATCGCATGGCTACCGATATTTGGAATAGCTTTAATAATGTACCGTATGCAGCAAGCGAGCCAGAAGCGCTAAATGGCACGCGTGGTTATATGACAGAAGTGTTTGTAAACTATAAATATATGGGTGTTTATTGCCTAACCGAAAAACTTGACCGTAAGCAGCTTAAAATAAAGAAACAGTACGGTAACATGTACAAGGCTAACGACTGGACCAACGAGACCGATTTTTATGGCCTTTCGCCGTTTAATAATGCCAGCGCAACATGGGGAGGATGGGAGCTTGAATATCCTGAACTGGGTGATACACCGGCGCCCAACTGGGGTTATTTGTACAATGTGGTCAATTTTATATCAACCGCTACAGATGCTGAGTTTAGCAGCCAGATAAAAGACAAGGTGGAAATTAATAATATAGTCGACTACTTCATCTTCATGAATATTTCGCGGGCAACCGATAATCAGAACAAAAACACCTTCTTTAGCTTTTATGATTCGCGCGTGGCTAATAAATTTTTCTATTCTGTTTGGGACCTGGAGGGGTCGTTTGGAGGATCTGCTGCTGGTGGCCGGGTGCCGAATACCATCATTGGCTATGGCAATAACAATATGTTTGCCCGATTAATTAAACTAAACCCGGGCGATTTTAAAGGCTTGGTTAAAACACGTTGGGAAGAACTTAAAGCTAATCAGCTAAGCAAATCAAAGATCAACGAGCATGTAGAAAAAAATCGCAGTGTTTTAGGTGCTACCAAAGCATTTAGTCGCGAGCGTACGACATGGGGTAATATCCCGCAGGATCTAAATAGTGAGGCTAATTATATAAAAGATTGGTACAGTGCACAATTTGTGTTGATGGACGATTATATAAATAATTTATAAGACGTATTTAAGGGGAATATTTGGGCAAACCGGGGAATACATTACCGGCTTATTGGGGATATTTAACAGGCGTTTGTTTACAAACGCCTGTTTTTGTGAGCATTAGCTGTAAAAAATAATTTGGTATCTTTCTTGTTACATTGAAATGTAAATAGTATACTTGTATACACAACCAGATTATACCAACTATAAATGCTTTTTAATACCCCTAAATTAATTTTTGTAGTGTTTGCTGTGCTAGGTATTTTTAGTTCTTGTAAAAAGGAATCAAAAATAGATGGCATCGTAAATCCGTTGGGCGACTCGACTGCTATACATACTGCAACACAAAACACCGCATCGCAAACGGCTGGCACTACTACCAACGTTGGCGCTGCTAAAATTGCAGGAAACCTATGCTGCAAAACCGAAAATGTCATTATCGTTGTAATTGACGGCGCCCGCTATAGCGAAACGTGGGGCGATTACACAAAACAAAATATCCCACAACGGTACAACTTATACGGACAAGGTGTATTGTTAGGCAATTTTAAAAATAACGGTACAACCAATACCGATTCGGGCCATGACGCTATTTGCACTGGAAACTACGAGGACCTTGAAAATTGGGGACAGGTGCTACCACAATATCCGTCAATATTTCAAAGCTGGCTAAAAAGTACAGGTAAACCTGCAGAGAAAGCCTGGATCATAACCTCAAAAGATAAACTACAAATACTAGCCAATTGCAAACAGGACGAATGGGCCGGCAAATATCAGCCAAGAACAGATTGCGGCAAAAACGGAGCATTTTCTGGCTATAGATATGATGACACTACAATGGCGCATACGGCCAACGTAATGAAAACGTATCATCCTAACTTGATGCTGGTAAACTTTAAAGACCCCGACTTTTGGGCTCATGGTAACCAGTGGAGTAAATACATTGATGGTATAAAATCTACTGACGCTTACGTTAAGGAGATATATGACCTGATACAAGGTGATGTGCACTACAAAGATAAAACTACACTAATAGTAACTAATGATCATGGTCGCCATTCAAATGGCATCTCAACCGGGTTTATGGATCATGGCGACGGTTGCGATGATTGCCGCCATATAGAATTTTTTGCTTTGGGCCCTGACTTTAAACAGGGAGTTGGTTCGCACACGGCTTATGAGCAAATAGACATAAGCGCTACAGTAGCCAAATTACTTAACTTTAAAATGGAGTACGGTAAAGGCAAAGTAATTACCGAAATTTTTAAATAAGCCCTGCTTTAATAAATGTGCATGACTCAGCGTTCTCGAACACGTTAAAAATGACCATATTTTACCCCGGCGTCACATAGAAATGATCCTCTTTAACTAGTATTTTTATGGCTGCTTACCCCTGCTTTACTGCCATAATAGTCCTAGCGCCGGCATTATCGTGCGTTATCAATTATCAGAAGAGAGAAAAGGAGTGATGGCCGTGCGCTATGCTGATAACTTGAAATGTCTTATCGTCGAAATTACAAAAACAGCCTAACATACAAGGCTCATCGCATCCCCACGCACAAAATCCATCACGCTCAAACAATTATTTAGATTTAAACATTAAATTTGGGTTGAGCAACCAATAACCCCTTTATGGATTATCAGCAGTTATTAACCGATGTTAAGCAGTACGTTTTAAAGTATTTTGAGGGACACCACGACCCTGATCTGCTGTATCATGACATGGAGCATACCAAGGGCGTTGTTGCATCTGCTACGCAAATTGCCAATCATTACCAACTAAATGACGAGGACTTTTTTGTGGTAGTAACCGCGGCCTGGTTTCATGACATTGGTTACCTGATAGATAAAGCCGACCACGAAGCCGCCGGTGCCGAGCTTGCCGGCGCTCATTTAAAGCAACTTAAGGTTGCTGAGGCCTTGATAGCAAAAGTGAAAGAATGTATCCTTGCCACACGCATCCCCCAAAAACCTGCCGGGCAGTTGCAGCAAATTATGTGCGATGCCGACCTTTTTCACTTAGGTACCGCTGATTTTGCCGAAAAGAGCAAACTGTTGCGTAAAGAGTTTAATATTATAAAACACCTGGATATTGACAAAGGCCACTGGCGCCAAAAAAACATTGAGCTGCTACAGGCGCATACTTACTTTACAGATTACGCGCAATTATTACTGCATGATCAGCAACAAAAAAACCTGGACAAGCTGGTAAAAAGACAACAGGAAGAAAGAATGGATGATAATCCCGAAAAGGAAAAAGAACCCATAAAAGAGACTAAAGCAGATACCGCCCTGCAAGCTGGACAGGGGGAAGCAATAGCCTACGAGCAAAAGGCTAAAAAGAAAGAGGAAAAAAAGAACAAACCCGACAAGGGTATCGAAACCATGTTCAGAATTACATCGGGAAATAACCAGCGGCTTAGCGATATGGCCGATAATAAAGCACATATTTTAATTACGGTTAACTCCATTATCCTGTCGGCTATTATCAGTCTGGTACTGCGTAAGCTAGAGGAGAACACTTTCCTGGCTATCCCCAGCTTTATACTTTTAACGGTGAGTTTGCTGTCAATGATATTTTCAATACTAGCTACCCGGCCGGCAATCCCCGAAGGGACATTTACTGCACAAGATATTGATGATAAAAAGGTTAACCTGCTATTTTTTGGCAACTTTTATAAAATGGGCCTTGCAGAATACACAGCCGGTATGCTGAAGGTGATGGATGACCGGGCCTTTTTGTACGGTACCCTGATAAAAGATGTGTATAGTCAGGGGGTAGTGCTGGGCCGCAAGTATCGCTTATTAAGGGTGGCTTATAACATATTTATGTTTGGGTTGATCATTGCTGTAGCGGCCTATATCCTGGCGTCAACCCTGCATGACTACGCGCCTCTACGCAACTAATATGGGTTATACTTTTTTTGATCGCGACCTGAGTTGGCTAACCTTTAACGGGCGCATTTTGCAACTTGCCTTGCAAAGCGATGTGCCACTGCTGGAGCGCATAAATTTTATGGCAATATTTTCATCAAACCTGGATGAATTTTACCGCGTGCGAATGCCGGTGTTACAAGCTATAGATCGGTTGGGGAAGTTAACCACAACCAGTAGCGCCGTTGATGACCCATTGGCTGTAGCCCAAACTTTGATTGTTGAGCAACAACAGGCCTTTGGCAAAGGCATAAATAAGGTTATTGCCGACCTGAAAGAAAACAATATTCACTTACTGATAAACCAGCCACCACCAGCCACACTTGTAAACCAACTGAACGATTACTTTTTTGCGCAGGTAATGGCTTTTCTGAGGCCATTTAACCTGTCGACTAAAAAAAAATTCTTCCCCCAAAATAACGAGCTGTATTTTTTAATTACCCTGGGCGGGGAGGTGGAGAAAGTGGTAGTTTTAAATATCCCGCCGGATTTGCCACGCTTTTACAAGGCAGCCGATGGCGATAAAACGTATATCCTTTTCCTGGACGACATTATCCGCTACAATTTAGACAAGCTGTTTAGGAGCGATGCGGTTACTGGGTGCTACACTTTTAAAATCACGCGCGACGCGGAACTTGATTTAAAAGATGAATATCCCGGTGACCTGTCTGAACAGATAGCGGAGCAACTACAAAAACGAGATTTAGGTATAGCTACCCGCTTTTTGCATCAGCCCGGTATCCCCGAAAATATTTTGCAGATGGTATGCGAGAGCTGGTCTATAGCGCCGAGTAGTTTGGTAAAGGGTGGCAATTACCATAACCTGAAAGACCTGTTTACCTTCCCGCTTAGTTTGCCAGCATTAAAATACGATAGTTGGACAACCATTTATAATCGCCTAAACGCAGATGAATCGATATTTGATCAGATTGAGCGAAAGGACCTGTTAATCAATACGCCTTACCAATCGTACGATACCATATTACGCTTCTTTAATGCCGCGGCTTTAGATGAAACGGTTGAAGAGATTTATATCACGCTTTATCGCGTCGCTAAAGATTCGCGCATTGTTAATGCCTTGGTAAATGCGGCGTCGGCAGGTAAAAAAGTAACCGTGCTCATTGAGTTAAAAGCCCGATTTGACGAGGCGAATAACATTAAATGGGCCACCAGGCTTAAGGCCGCCGGTGCCGAAATTATCTATAGCGCCACGGCATTAAAAGTTCATGCTAAAGTATCCCTGGTTAAACGCCGGGTAAATGGCCGGTCAAAATACTACGGACTACTTTCAACCGGTAATTTTAACGAAAACACCGCCGCTTTTTATACCGACCATATATTGATGACGGCCAACAAAGCCATACTGCGCGAGGTGGAGCTGTTGTTTATGTTTTTACGCAAACGAGAAAAACCAAAATCACCCGAATTGATAAAATTTGAGCATTTGCTGGTAGCGCAATTTGGCCTGCAGCAACGCTTTTTTGAGTTGATTGATCGTGAGATTGCCCATGCTGAAAAAGGCCTGCCGGCGGCTATCACCATAAAACTAAATAATTTAGAAGAAGCCAAACTGATTAGCAAACTGTATGATGCCTCAAACGCAGGGATTAAAGTTTCGTTGATAGTTAGAAGTATTTGCCGTTTGATGCCAGGCGTAAAAGGCTTGAGCGAAAACATTACCATTAAACGGATTGTTGACAGAAATCTGGAGCATGGCCGCGTTTTTATATTCGGTAATAACGGTCAACCTCAGGTTTATATGGGATCTGCCGACTGGATGAACCGTAATATTTACCGCCGTATTGAAGTGTGTTTTCCGGTTTATGATGAGCAAATAAAGCAGGAGGTGATGGATATCATCAACATACAACTGGCCGACAACGTACAAGCAGTAACATTGAACGAAAGAATTGAAAATATACCTATTGAAATAACCCAGCCTAAAGTACAGTCTCAGCGCGGGGTTTATCAGTATTTGAGTAATAAAGCATGAAAACATCAAAAGGCATTTTAGCCCTGTCATTTATATCTTTAGCCATGTTAGTAGCTTACGCCTGTACCGAAAAAAAAACATACAGCAGCCCGCCGGGCTATGACTTGAATAATCCAATCAAAGATAACACGAGCGACGCATTGACTGAAGTATCTGGATTTACTTTTCATAATGGAAACCCAGATACGATGTTTGCCCAGCAGGATGAAGAGGGCAAGGTTTTTTACTTTAAGCCCGGCAGTAAAGAAACCCCTAAATACACACGTTTTGCCAAAAGCGGCGACTATGAGGATTTAGCTATTTTGGGCGACCAGGTAGTGGTGATGAAAAGTAATGGGACGTTGTATATATTTCCATTTAATCAGGTATGGTCAGAAGAAGCGGCCAATGTTGTTGAGGTTAAAGACCTGCTGCCAAAAGGCGAGTACGAAAGCATGTATGGCGACGAAAAAACAGGCCAGCTTTATATATTGTGTAAAGATTGCGGCGGTAAAAGATCTAAGAGTACTAATGGCTATATCTTTAAGCTGGGAGCTGACGCCGACGTAACACCTGCCGGTGAGTTTAATATTGACACGCAGCCGATTGAAGCGCAGGTTAAAAAAAAGAAATTTGAGTTTAGGCCATCAGCGTTTGCAAAAAATGAGCGTACTAATGAGTGGTTCATCGTGGCGTCAATTAATAAGCTGCTGGTTGTTACTGATTCCGCATTTAAAGTAAAAGGCGTTTATCCGCTAAATCCGGCGGTGTTTTTGCAGCCTGAAGGCTTGGCGTTTGATAACCAGAATAATTTATACATCAGCAACGAAGGCGACGAGATAACACCCGGCAACGTGCATAAATTCGTATTCAAAAAATAGCCGACATGGGGAACCGCTACCTGCTTTTATTTTTGTTGTTAACCCTATCTGTAAAAAACTTTGCTCAGCTAAAAAACGATAGCATAACGATTGCTATTGAACCGAAATATGACAGCGTAAATAAAATACACCGTGGGTTTTTTGGCGAGAGCTACCGCAAACTTTGGGCCGCTCCGGTTAAAATGCGCATATTTCACATCACCAATGAAAAAGGCGGCTTAAAAATCACCGAGCGCGGTGGCGGTATGCAAACCAAATCTGTACGGTTACAAGATAAAACCGGGCAGGAATGGGTGCTGCGCTCTATACAAAAATACCCTGACCGGGTATTACCGCCAACGCTAAGAAAAACTATAGCAGCATCTATTTTGGACGACCAGATAGTAACTGAGCATCCCTTTGCAGCTATTACAGTACCCCCGCTTGCTGCAGCCTTGAACATCCCCCATGCTAATCCCGAAATAGTTTACGTACCGGACGATCCGGCGCTGGGCGAGTTTAGGAAAGACTTTGCCAACCAGGTTTTTTTATTTGAAGAGCGGGAGCCGCTTGACGCCAAGAAAACCGACAACACTGATAAAGCCTTCGAAAAATTAAAAGAAGATAATGACAACAGCGTAAATCAAAAAACCGTACTGCGCGCACGCCTACTGGACATGCTGCTGGGCGACTGGGACCGCCATGAGGACCAATGGCGCTGGGAAAAGATAAAGACAGATAAAGGCAATGTTTATGAGCCGATACCAAGGGATAGGGACCAGGTGTACTATCATACTTCGGGGGTTTTGCCGTGGTTGGTTTCCAGGCATTTGCTGATGTCGAAGTTTCAAAGTTATCAGGATCGTATTCGGTCTGTAAATCGATGGAATTTGAATGCCCGTAACTTTGACCGGTATTTTTTAAACAGCCTGAACGAAAAAGATTGGGAGGAGCAGATCAGCATTGTGCAAACCAAACTCACTGACGAGGTGATAACTAAGGCAATCCAGTTAATGCCGGCCAACATTTATAGCCTCAGTGGCCCAAATTTGATAAGCAAGCTGATAGCCCGCCGCAACATCCTTAAAAAGCAGGCGATGAAATATTATCGCTTTATATCAAATAGCGTTGAAATACCCGGCACAGATAAGCACGAATATTTTGACATTACCAATCAACTCGACGCAAGCGTTAAGGTAAGCGTTACCAAAATAAGCAAAGAGGGCAAACGCGAGCAGGTGATGTATGAACGAACGTTTGATCCAAACATTACCGACGAAGTACGCCTGTATGGCTTGGCGAACGAGGACAACTTTGCGGTGCATGGCAGCAATAGCTCACCCATAAAAATAAGGATGATAGGCGGCGATGATAACGATACCTTTACGGTAGACAGCAATATTACCGGCCGCGGCAACCGTTATATCTATGACCGCAGCGACCAGAAAAATAAATTACCTGAAAGTGGGCTTTTCAGACGGCGCACATCTACCGATACGATGGTGAACAAGCACCTGATCAAAAACTTTCAGTATGACTTTTTGCAGCCGTTGTTTTTAGGTAACTATAATAAAGATTACGGCTTTCAGATCATCACCAAGATGGTTTGGCAAAAGCAAGGTTTTAAGAAAGATCCGTACGCGTTTAGACAAAGTTTGATAGTGAATTATGGCTTAGGCGTAAGCTCGCTTTCCTTAAACTATGAGGGTGAGTTCAAACAGGTTATTATGAAAAATGACCTGGTAGTAAACGTTACCAACCGCGGGCCAAACTTTGTGAGCAATTTCTTTGGTATTGGTAACAATACGAAATTCATTAACGAGGGTGATAAAAAGATCCGCTACTATCGTAATGTTTATAATTTAATAAATGCTGATGTTAGGCTAAGGCACAGTTATGACAACAACTGGACGATCAGCGGGGGCTTATCTGCCCAATACTATAACGGCGACCGTGACGATAACAACGGCCGCTTTTTAAAGGACTACGACGTTTTGCACCCGAATGAAAATGTATTTGCCGGCCAGGGAAATGTAGGCGTAGTTACTGGTGCTACTTTAGATACGCGCGATAAAAACATAGTACAGCACACTGGTATTTTATGGACCACCAATTTTATGGCGGTTAAAGGTTTAAATCGGGGAGGGCATAACTTTGGCCAGATTGAAACGGACTTTAGCTTTTTATATGACCCGGGAAACGATTACAAACTGGTGTTTGCCAACCGCACAGGTGTAGGCACTACAATAGGCGACGCCGGATATTATCAGCAATTAAAACTGGGGGGTAACAACAACCTGCGTGGTTTCTATCAATGGCGTTTTACCGGTAAAACGATGGCCTTTAACAATTTCGAGGTAAGGGTAAAGTTATTTGATTTTACATCGTACCTGTTACCCGGTACGGTAGGCGTTGTAGGTTTTGATGATGTTGGCCGTGTATGGTCGCCAGGCGAAAAGTCTGACACCTGGCACATGGGTTACGGCGGCGGCGTTTTCTTTTTACCGGCTCAGCTGATATTGATCCAGGGTGTCGTCGGTTTCTCCAAAGAGGGAGCATACCCATACATCACCGCGGGATTTAGGTTTTAATTAATCTGCTCGTATAGCTTATTATAGCTGGCAGCACGCTGAGCGAGCAGATTTTGGTCATGGTGTATGACACCGATACGCAACGCCTTCAGGCCAGCTACGCCCTGCAATTCCTCCACCTCAAAATGCTCCATATCATCAGCTAAAATGCCCTCTTTTTGCAAAATGGAGAGGTAATTCATATACTCTACTTCTTCTTCCTCTTGTGAGTAGATAATGGTGATTTTTCCTGGTTTAGTAATGCGCTCGTTACTGCCGTTAATGTGGGCCTTGTCAATTCGTTTTTTAATCACCTCGTAACGGATGTTGTAGGCTCCATCAACATCAAAGTGTTTCTCATCCATCCTAAACCTGATGGCTATCGGCGTGCTAAATACCAATATCAGCGATGTTACGCTTAACGCATACGGCAGCAAACTCTTCAAATCGTATTGCTCAATCTCCATTTCAGCAATTACACGCAGTTGCCAAAGGCGCAGGCGGTGCAGGTCCTTTATGGTGAATTCGCGGTCGGGTGCAATGGTTTGACCAATATAAATATTGTGTTCTACACCGTCGGTTTTAAAACGCTCGTAATAATGCGGAAAGATCTCTTGTATTTCGGCCTGTCGATGATCTAAAATAGTAGCCAGTTTTTGATTGATAAGTGATAATGTTTTCTCGTAATTGCGGCGGTTGGCGTGAAAATCGCCCTTCAGGTTATCAGCCTGCTCAAAGTATTGATCTATCTTAGCCTTGTATATACTTTTTGTAGCAGCTTCGGTAAGCACGGGGTGTACCTTGTCCTCCAGGTAATGTTGAATAAACTGCTCTGTATCAGCACGTATATTGTGCTGCAACTCGTCCGAAAAAGTCTTTAGGTCAAACTGTATTTTCCCTACGTGCGGTTTATCATTGGCTTTGTTGATCTCTTTCAAAATCATCAGTAATCGGGCCATTTGGTTGCCCAGATCGTTACGTACACTCAAGTTACGCGTTATAGACGATTCGCTGATATCAACCTGCCCATACAGCGGGTAAACTTCATTAAATTTGATCTCTTTAAGTGTATAAGCCAAGCCATTGTTAGTCTGTTCTATGTAGTTCTGTGCTTCGCGCCTAAATTTCCAATATACGCTGGGGTGTAATGTGGTGTAGTAGCTTTGTATAACGGACCGTACACGGTTCAATAGCTCGTTAATTTTACGATCAACCGCATCTACCAAAAACGGCATGACAATGTCAAGCTTATTGGCGGTAACGCTATTCAACTCGCTTACGCGGGGCGACACCAGCTCCAGTATTCCTAGCAGAACTCCGTCCTTTATAACAGGCGCCAATATAAAACTCTGTATGCCCTGCGCCAGGAAATGTTTGCCGAAGTTATCCTCCGGGTTTTCATCAACATAACATGGCACGTTCGATACCGCGAAGTAAGTATGCTCATGCACCAGGCAGTTAAAAGATTTATCACAAAGGATTTTTTCGGTATCAAAGGCCTTTTGCACAGGTAATAAAAAGCTATGAAAATCAGGACCGAACCGCACGTTTAAAAACTTCTCTTCGTTGCGGTCAAATAAAGTAAAGCCCATGCGCAAATCGGGTATACAGTAAATAGACCTGAATATAGACAACAAGCTGTCTTTTATGTCGGGCGAAGATGCATTAGATAGCAGGCTGCTTTTTAAATTAGAAAGGGCGTTTTCAACAGTGACGTCTACCAAAGTCATTAACCCAAAGCCTTTGATGAGATAACTACCCGGCGGCAATTTTTTTCTCCAAAGCGCAGTATTTTCAAAGTTATCCATTAACTCGCCAGTGTCTGCCTGCGTTAATTTAACAGAGAGAGCGGTCGGCAGAATTTCTATAAAATCTGCGTTATATAAAATGCGGTAATGTCGCATCACCCCATCGGCTGACGGAATGTCATAAAACATTGGTTTGCTAAAATCAAGCTTGGTGCCGTATAGTTGGTTAAGAATGATGCAACAACTCAGTACATATAATTGCTGCTCGCTAAAATCGCGGATATTGATCTGAAAATCAGGACCGGCATCCTTCAATATGTTTTTAAAGCGTTGGCTATGATTAAATATCAAACCTTGGTAAGGAATACTTACCGCTTTAATTTCGTTAAGGCTAAGCGCCGTGGGGAAAAGATCGGCCAGCAATTCGGCGATTAATTCTTCATTCTCTGACACCTGTTCTTCGCTTTCAAGGCCATCGCGTAGTTCGGGGTGTTTGTTTACCTGTTCTAACAAGGCCTGGGCGTTCATAGCCCGCCAGCCGTTTCCGGTTTCGGCGGCATCTTCCAGCCCCTCAATAATTTTATTGAAAGATAGTTGTAGCCTGAATGGTTTGTCGAAGAATTGTGGAAACATATGAATCTAAACAGCTTACAAATTTATTAAAAATTAATAAGCTATATACATGCCAATATTTACTGACTATTGTATGAAGCGTCCCTCCTAAATACTTCCCGGAAGGAGAACTTTCCATTGCCTTGTGTGGCAGATACTGAAAAAGCGAAAAATCTCACTTATTGGGGGAGATTAAGAGGGGTTGCTACCTGGCCCTCATAAACGACATACTCAGTGCGCTACCAACGCCTAACAAAGCGCCCGCGCCAACATCAGTTGGATAGTGCACACCAAGGTACATGCGCGAGTAACCAACAGAACCTGCCCATAAGTAAGCAGGAACGATAACATACCATTTTGGGTAGGCCATGGACAGGGCGGTAGCGGTGGAGAACGTTGTAGAGGTATGGCCGGACGGAAACGATGAGCTTGCGGCTCTGTAAACGGGTACAATTTTTATGTTTTCAAAAGGGCGGGGGCGCCTAACGATATGTTTTATAAGCAAGGTTAACCCATAGGATATGGCCGTGCTGCTGGCAATAAAAGCAGCATTTTCGCGCATGTTTCGGTCTTTGCTAATGACGCCCGCAACCAGCAAGCCTGCAGGCACCGCAACATCTCCATAACGATAGGTATCTGATATAAACCGCACATAGCCTGTTTTCTCACGAGTTCGGTGTTCTGCCAGATCGATCATGATACGATCGTCAAACTGTTGCAGCCGATTTTGTGCTGATAAGGTCGTTGTGATGAATGTCAGAAATCCCCATACCGAAAGCATTTTATAAAAATTGGTGCAGACTTGCATAGCTGTTAAAGAGATGGCAAGTTACCAATTAAGTATTCAGATAAACCACGCTGCGTTTGGGTAAAGTAAATTTTAAAATAGTCAGTAGAGTAGCGAAGGGAAAGTGAAGGGAATCCTGTAAGTTGTGCCTACTGCCTCGATACATTCTCACCCGCTCCTCGTTGCGGAATGACAAATTTGTCAATACTGTAAATCTACTCGTTAAACTCACCAAAATGCCATAATATCCCAGACGGGTCATGCATAAAACATTCGCGGCCCCAGTCAAGGGTTCGCGGCGGGGTTACTTTTGCGCCCGGATATTTTGATGGAAGGTTAAGAGCCGCCAGTTCATCCCAAAAATGGGTTACGTTGTCTACCTCTAAAAACAACATGGTGTTATCAACCCAATCTTTAACATAGGCATCCTGTAAATAAAATGCCATCGCACCGGTTTTAAAAACCGACATGTCGGCGCTGAGCACGATTTCTATAAAGCCCAGATCGCGGTAAAAAGCGCGAGAAAGTTCAAAATCTTTTGCACCAATAAACGGGCGGAGGGATTTGGCGTTGTGTTGCATGGCTTATTGTTGTAAATACGCGTGAGTCTATAATGCAAATTAGTAAATCACATTATCAATCCCGCAAACGTTTGCATTGAAAATAGCCGGCCAGTGCGCCCGGTAACGGGGCTTTTACATCAATTAATTATAAAATTATTGTAAGTTTACCCTTACCAATTTTTTGTTCGACACCAATATCATTTACTTCAATTCAAATGTATAAATACGCGAAACTAACGGGGCTTTTGCTTGCGGGTTTACTATTAGCTTTTACCGGCGACTCGAACATTGCGCCGGCGGCCGACCCAAAATGGGAGCAGCTTTTTAACGGCAAAGATTTAAAAGGCTGGACACCAAAGATCCGTTACCACGAATACGCCGAAAACTGGAAAAATACTTTCCGCGTAGAAAACGGCCTGTTACAAAATCGCTACGATCAGTACGAGAAATTCGACGAAACTTACGGTCACCTTTTTTATAAAAAAGCATACTCGCATTACCTGCTTGCTGCCGAATACCGCTTTGTGGGCGACCAGGTAAAGGGTGGCCCGGGATGGGCTTTCCGTAACAATGGTATCATGTTTCACGGGCAGGATCCGCAAACCATGAAGAAGGATCAGGATTTCCCTAACTCAATGGAAGCCCAACTATTGGGCGGCACAGGTAAAGGTAACCGCAGTACTGCAAACTTATGTACCCCGGGTACCCAGTTTGAGCGCGATGGCAAGATCATCACTCAGCATTGCACCGACTCAAAATCAAAAACTTTTGATGGCGACCAGTGGGTGCGTGTCGAGTTGCTGGTCTTGGCAGATTCGTTAGTTGTCCATTACGTTAACGGCGAAGAGGTAATGCGATATGAAAAACCGCAAACTGACCCGGCGCGTGGTGAAAAGCAAGGAGCTTTTTTGAAAAGCGGGACGATTTCTATCCAAAGCGAAAGCCATCCTACAGATTTTAGGAAGATAGAGATCATTGATCTTGAAAAATATGCTAAAGATCCACAGAAGTTAAAAACTGTGGTAGATAAATTAATGTCACAAAAACGCGTGGCAGTACAATAACAAATAGTATTTGCAATTATGTTAAAAACAACCATTAGTATAATATCGGCCCTGATATTTTTTTTAGGAGGGCTATTTTTCCCGCAGCCACTGGCATTTGAAAACCCGCCCGAACTAACCATAACCCAGTTTGCGGGCCCTGATTTAGTGCCCAGCCCGGCTTGTTTGGCCGTAGCCCCAACCGGCGAGGTTTATGTAGGCGTAGACATGATAGGCTCACTGGGTAAAACCCCGGGCAAGGGTCGCATTGTTAAGCTGGTAGACAGCGATAACGATGGCAAGCTAGATAAGCACACCAATTTTGTTGATGTGGATAATCCGCGCGGTATTATAGTTAGCGGTACCAAGGTTTTTGTACTGCATACCACTTTCTCAAAGGAAACGAAACTAGCTACCGGCATGGACCTGGTAGTGTTTGAAGATAAAAACGGCGACGGCATAGCTGACGGCCCTGAGCAACCGCTTATTCAAAACTTTAGCAACACCAAATACCTGCAAGAACGTGGTACAGACCATGCTACTAATGGTATCCGTATGGGTATTGATGGCTGGATTTATGTAAGCGTAGGCGATTTTGGTTTCTATAACGCGGTAGATCGCTCAGGTAAAAAAATGACCATGCTGGGTGGTGGCATTGTACGTGTACGTCCCGACGGTACAGAAATGGAAGTATTTATCCACGGTACACGTAACGTTTACGACGTAGCGATAGACCCTTTTATGAACGTATTTACCCGCGAAAACACCAATGATGGCGGCGGTTGGAATATCCGTTTCTCGCACTATGTGCAATCCGGCGAATATGGTTACCCATTGTTGTTCCAACATTTTACAGATGAGATATTACCTGCCCTGGTTGATGTAGGCGGTGGCTCTGGTACAGGTAACTTATTTATGGATGAGCCAAACTGGCCTGCTAAATTCAATAAAGTACCAATGATGGCCGATTGGGGACGCAGTATGCTATACATTCACCGTGTTACGCCTGATGGCCCGACTTTTACGCAAAAAGACGAAGAGTTTATTAAACTGGCACAAATCACCGATCTTGACGTTGATGGCTCCGGGAGATTGTATCTTTCTGCCTGGGATGGTGCCGGTTATAACGGTAGCCCAAGCAAAGGCTACGTAGTTAGAGCAGTACCTACTGACTGGAAGTACCAGGCTTTCCCGAATGTTGAAAAACTATCAGAGAAAAAACTGGCCGATCTGTTAAAATCTGCCAGCGCGGTCGCCCGTATTAGTGCGTCGCAAGAATTATTAAAACGTCCGGTTAAATCTGCCGCTTCCGCTGCTTTAAAGGTAGCGCAGGATAAAGGTTTAAGCTTAGAAAGCCGTGCGGCAGGTATATTTACCTACGCGCAAATAGCTGCCGAAAGTGGTATCGCGGCGCTTACTGAGCTTACTAGAGATGCTACCGTACGTGAGTTTGCTTTACGCCAGCTTGCCGATCGTAAATCATGGGCATCAAAAGTAGCTATCGGACCATTTTTAGATGGGTTAAAAGATGCTAACCCGCGGGTACAGGCAGCTGCTATCATCGGCCTTGGCCGTCTAGGTAAGGCAGAAGCTATCCCGGCTTTGTTGCAAACCAAAGTGCCTGCATCATTTGTAGCGCCGGCTAAAGGTGTTGCCGAAGGCCCGCACGCTACGCCCAACTCGGCTATCGTGTTGCCTCACCTGGCAGCGCGTTCATTGGTTGAATTAAACGCTACTGATGCGGCGGTTGCTTCTATCGGTACTGAAAACTCAACACTGGCCTTATGGGTATTGCGCAACATGCACAACCCTAAAGCAGTAGATGGCTTAATTGCCGCTTACGCTAATGCTAACGGCGCGAAATTAAAAACCGAGATCATCACTACACTGTCCCGTCTTTACCGCGAAGAAGCGCCTTATGACGCGTCATGGTGGTGGGGTACCCGTCCGGATTCTCATGGTCCGTACTACAAAGGCATCACCTGGGCTGCATCGCCAAAAATTGAAACTTTCCTGAAAGCACAATGGCAAAAAGCTGATGCCGCAGGCAAACAACTATATACCGACCTGAATGAGCGCCACCGAATGAAAATTGCCGAGTTTGGTGTTGAAGAAAAGGCAATTGCCAGCAATGAGCCTAAGGTTGATTTAGAAAAGATCAAAAACCAAAAAGGCCAGGTAGGGAAAGCGTCTATTGAAGATGTTATGCTTATGCTTGGCAAGATAAAAGGCGAGCCGGGTTTAGGTAAAGCCTTATTTGCCCGCCAGGGTTGCATTGCCTGCCACACTTTAGATAAGAGCGAAAAACCTAAAGGACCGTTTATGGGCCAGATAGGTTCTATCATGTCGCGCGAGCAAATTGCCGAATCGATACTGAAGCCTAACGCGTCAATATCTCAAGGTTTTGCTACGGTAATGGTTACGGCCAAAGGCAACAAGAGCTACATGGGTTTTGTTACTGATGAGAACGCCGACCGCGTAATTATGCGTAACATCACGGGCGAAGTATACACGGTAAAAACCAGCGACATCATATCCCGCAAGGAAATGGAAACATCTATGATGCCTACAGGTTTAGCAAATGCCTTATCATACGAGGAGATGGCATCGTTGGTTACTTTCTTGTCAAATAATAAGAAGTAAAGAGCAAAAAAGTTGTTAATTCGACGATAAGAAAACAACATTTAACGAGAAAGCACTGGCATAACGCCAGTGCTTTCTCGTTTTTAGCTATTAAAGTAATTTTGCTCTATATCCTCAAGCAGTCCAAGCCCTGATGGTTCCCAACTTAAAGCATCGCGGGTGATCTGGCTTGATGAAGGAACGTTCATGCCGGCAAAATGTGTCATCCAGCCAAAGTATGCGGCGGCTTCCTCTTCGTTTTTGGATACCACCGGCAGGCCTAGTTTTTTGCCAATCAAAGTAGCGATGTCCCGCATGGTAACACCCTGTTCGGCTACGGCGTGGTAGGTTGTAGCGGCTGTGCCTCTTTCAAGAACCAGCCTATACAAACGGGCGGCGTCAAAACGGTGCGCGGCCGGCCATAGGTTTAAGCCGTCGCCTACGTAGACGGCTTCGCCTTTTTCTTTTGCTATGTTGGCCAGCATCGGCACAAAGCCGTAATCGCCCGTGCCATGGGTTGATGGTGGTAATCTCACAACCCTAACATTAACACCTTTGGCAGCCATAGCCGCCGCGGCCTCTTCTGAAGCTACACGCGGAACGATGTCGGCGCTTACGTTCGGTTGATCGCGCTCATTGCTAATGGGGTTGGATATAACCAAAGCAGTGCCTGACGTGATAACTAGCGGTTTATCGGTACCGGCTAAGGCTTCGCCCATTGCTTGAATAGCCCGGCGGTCTACCTCGCAATTTTCTTTATAGTTCGAAAAATCGTGAATAAACGCGGTGTGGATCACACCATCGGCGGCGGCCGCGCCGGCTTTTAAACTTTCAAGATCATCCAATGATCCTATATGCAGTGCTGCGCCGGCCTCTCTCAATGTTTTTGCTGATGCTTCTGACCGGGCCAACCCCAATACCTCGTGGCCGGCTTCAATTAATTCTTTAACAACGGCAGAGCCTACAAATCCGGAAGCTCCTGTTACAAATACTAGCATGTTTTAATTTTTAGTGATAGATAATTACACTACAAAATTGCTTTATTGAGGGCCCGCAAAGCAAGGACATTTATCACCGTTTTAAATTAACGGCTAACCTGTGCGTTGCGAATACGGCTTAAGGTTTCTCGGGATACGCCAAGGTAAGAGGCCACCATGTGTAAGGGCACGCGGGCAAACAGGTTAGGATGCTGTCTTATAAACTCGTCATACTTTTCTTCGGCGGATGAGCTGATGGTGCTAAATACCCGTTGACGGTTAATGTAAATGTTGTTGGATATTACGTGCTGCGAGAAGCTCTTGAGTTTCGGAATATCCTCCTGAAGGCTTACAAAGTCTTTTTTGGTCCATAAAAGCACGTCACACGGCTCAAGCGCGTCAATGGTATAGGCTGATGGAATGCTTTTGTCGTAACTCTCGGGCTCCACGGTCCAGCTGTTTTCCGGCGAGAACTGGATGATATGCTCGCTGCCGTCTGACTTAGCACGATAGGTGCGCAATAAACCTTTGGCAATAAACACCTTATGCCGGCAGACATCGCCCTCCTGCAACAGTACCCCTTTGCGGCTTATGTTGCGTTGCAGGGCCAGGCCATAAACCTGATCGGTTTCGGTGGCAGACAGGCCTGCCTGTTGTTGGATATACGTTTTGAACACGACTGGCATCTCGCCTCTAAAATAAGCAAAATATAGCTATTAAGCGGCCCACATAATTTTGTGTAAGCTCAAACATTTCGGAAATTTTAAGCTTATGTTAAGAAAATAATTCATGGAACACGGCGGACCTTTTAGCGAGCGTATCAGTAGTTTTTTAGAGGCGTGGGCCGCATTGCCACCGCCGCGCGAGGTATCGTCAGAACTGGTGATTATTTCGGCAGGGGCGGTAAGTGCAAAATGGAGCTTTAAGCACGTATTCACGGCGGGCGAAACATATAATTTCATTTTCCGAAAAGCAGAGCTAACGGACTTGAATGCGCCCTGGGAATGCGCCGACCGCGAACTGGAAGCATTGGTAAAAGGATTTATCACACAAACATAAAAATTATGAACAATTTCTTTAAAGTTCTTATCGCTGGCTATGGCGCTAAAAAATTAGGCGGCGGTTGCTTGTCAACCATCGTGATATTTATTGTTATTTACATGCTATTAGGTAAATGTGATAATGATGTTAAATCTGCACCTATAAACCACCCTGCTAAAGTTTCTATCGGCCAGCGCGCGCGTTAATTACACTTGGCTGCTAAGGCTAAATTGTGTTTATTTGATTATCTATTAACACAGATAATCAATAACACCTATTTATGCAAAAGCTTAAGACAATCGCCATTTTTATCGTCCTGGTTTTATTGTCGCCGTCAACGCTGTTTGCGCAGCTTAATGATGGCGCCGTTATTCATGGCGATTTTGCCGATCCGTCTATAATAAAAGTTGGCGGCACCTATTACGCGGTGGGCACCTCGTCAGAATGGGCGCCGCATTTCCCTATTTTTAAGTCGACCGACCTTAAAAGCTGGAGGCAGGCCGGTTATGTGTTTGATAAAGCACCCGAGTGGACTTCAGGCTCGTTCTGGGCGCCAGAGTATTATAAAATTAAAGACACTTACTATATTTATTACACTGCCCGCCGTAAAAGCGACAATGTATCATACATCGGTGTAGCTACTTCAAAATTCCCCGATAAAGGTTTTACCGACCACGGCACGTTCATCACCTTTGGCAAAGAGGCTATCGACGCTTTTATTTATAACGATAACGGCCAGCTATATGTGTCTTTTAAAGCTTATGGATTAGATAAACGCCCGATAGAGATACTGGGTTACAAGCTATCTGCCGACGGCCTTAAAATTGAAGGTGAGCCATTTTCTATGCTGCGTGATGACGACAAGCAAGGCATGGAAGGCCAGAGCATTTTAAAGAAAGGCGAGTATTATTACCTATTTTACTCTGCAGGTGGTTGCTGCGGTGTGCGTTGTACCTATAATGTACGCGTAGCGCGTTCAAAAACTTACGCTGGCCCGTACGAGTTTTATGACAAAAACCCTATCCTGTCTGAAAACGGCAAATGGAAATGCATGGGCCATGGTACGTTTGTTAAAGGAGACAATGATGCCGATTTTTACATTCACCATGCTTATAACAAAGAGAGTGTGGCCATTACCGGCCGTCAGGGCTTAATGTCAGAACTTATATGGCCAAACGGTAATGAATGGCTTGCCTTTAAAGCACAGAAAGTTATGGGCGGCACGGCGCCAAACATTAAAGAAGATTTTACCGCAAAAACCGTAGACAAAAAATGGCAGTGGGATTTCCGTAACTCGACGCCTGTGGTAAAACAGCAAAAGGGTGTGCTTTCTTTATCAGGAACAGTTAAAGAGGGTAATGAGGCGGGGATAGTATTAACCAATAGGCCGGTATCGGGCAGTTTTGTAATGACAGCTACGGTGTTAAACAGCAATGCGGCACTTAAAGGGCTTTCTTTTTATGGCGATGCCAACGCGGCGGTAGGCATAGGTGTACAAAACGACCAGGTTGTATTATGGCAGGTTAAAGGCAATAAATATGCTGCCTTAGCACAACAAGCCACCAAAGCCAAAACACC
The DNA here is from genome assembly GCF_042686155.1 of Mucilaginibacter antarcticus. Taxonomy (NCBI): domain Bacteria; kingdom Pseudomonadati; phylum Bacteroidota; class Sphingobacteriia; order Sphingobacteriales; family Sphingobacteriaceae; genus Mucilaginibacter; species Mucilaginibacter antarcticus. The sequence continues at coordinate 87,813 of NZ_JBHUON010000018.1, forward strand.
GGTACAATTAAAGCTGGATGTAGCCGCCGACAAAACATGCACCTTTTACTACAAGCAAGGCACCGAAGATTGGAAACAACTAACTACCGAAACCCCGATAAAAGCCGGCACCCTGCCCCAATGGGACCGCAGCCCGCGTGCAGGTCTGCACTTTAGAGGGGATGCTGCTTTAAATGGGCAGTTTAAGGAGTTTAGTTTGGTGAGTAGGTAGTAGCGTGCCTTTGGGATATTTAGATCCAGTCGATTGTAATCAGCTATTTACGCCTTCTTCACAAACTCAGATTTAAGCGCCATTGCGCCAAATCCGTCTATTTTGCAGTCGATGTTATGGTCACTGTCTACCAAGCGTATGTTTTTTACTTTGGCGCCGGCCTTAATGCCTTGCGGAGAGCCTTTTACCGGCAGGTTTTTTATCACGATAACCGAGTCGCCGTTTTGCAGGATAGTTCCGTTGCTGTCCTTAACTACAAATACATCGTCAATTGCAACATCCTCGCCGTCCGGCTCCCATTCATGGGCGCATTCAGGGCATACCAGTAACGCGTCCATAGCATAAGTATAATTTGATTTACAAAGCGGGCAGGGTGGGTATTCAGACATTTTGATTGATATTTTTGAAGAGCAAAGATAAACTTAATGGCAACTATATTTAAAGGTTATTCTGACTTCGGACAACTATGCTGAGGAGCAGTAGCTGCGCTTTTACTATCCACTTAACTATTTTGCCATACAAATGAAACTTAATGCCTCGCCAACGCTTGTAGGCATATGACAACAATCAAAAATGTTAAACCACTCAGCGCTGAGAAGCTGTTTGACCTGTTAAAGACAGAATTTGCAGATTATATCAACGGTAAACTTGATTCAAATCTGGCGATTGAGTATGCGCATGTTTATGACGTGATCAACATTTTGTTCCCCGAAGTGATTGAAGGCCCGGCACTAACGGTTGTGGTAACCGATGACGAACTTACGGTAACGGTTCATGCTACGGATTCTGATTATAACACAAATTTGCTGGAAGAACACCTACTTAGTTTCCTGGAAACACAAGCCGGATAATAAAATACAGGTGCGGTCCGCAATATCCTGATATAAGCCCAACCACGTGTTGGGCTTTATTGTTTCTTAGCCTTTGCATAGCTAAAAATTGCATCTATGCCATTGCTGCCGGGTGTATCTCTTTAGGCTTTTTTTGCGCAAGCACTACCTGGTAAATATACAAGGGTACCGACCATCCATCCAAAAAAGCGACGGCGATATGTCGGCAAAACTGCCAAGGCTTTGTATGTACGATGTTTTTAAGGCTAAGCCTGAAATGATAAAAGCCAAGGTTACTAAATAGCTCCTAACCATCCATTCTTTATGAAGGGTATATCGGCCTTTTAAAGCCGAATAATAAGCAATTACGGTTGAGCTTATCCATACGGTCACCCATATTTGTAAGGAAAATGCATATGCCCAATTTACTTCCTTCGCGGTGGTAACCGCTAAAATTACTGCGCATATGCTACTTGCCAAAACAGCCAGCAGGTAAAGCAGGCCTATGGCGCGATGCGCTTTCCAACTGCAGTTTCTTAACGAGGGCCAAAACTGTATAAAGCCTAATATCAAGGATCCGCCACCTGTTGTTATGTGCGCTATAACGAACCATTTCAATTCAAAGTATTTGCCTAATGCCTCTGGGGTTAATTCTAAAAATGGTCGGCGCCGTGCATGAAAAGCCAGGTTAAGAATATAATAGTAACCCAAATGGCCATTGGTGCGATATCGTGCCGCTGTAATTTAAAAGAAGTTGTAGTGGTTCTTTGTGCCATGCTTATCAGGTATCGTTAGCGATACAACGGCAAAACTCTGTATAACAACAAGGTGGAGCAATAACCGAAAAAAGATTCGGTAGCCCATGTTAGTGATAGTATGCTGTAATTGAGTTATTTTGCGTTATAAAACAAGCGTATGTATACCTATAAACTTGAAGAGGATTTAGATTGCGGAATAAGGGTGGCCTTTAAAGTGTTTGGCGGTAAATGGAAGTTGTGTATCCTGGATGCTATCAATAAAGGGAAAGTGCGGCCCACAGAGATACACAAGGAAATAAAAATGGCCTCGTTACGGGTTATAGAGATGCAACTGGCAGAGTTGCTGCAGTATGGCGCCGTTATAAAAATCGCGGAGGACGCTTATCCCAAAAAGACGGAGTATGAATTGACCCCATTAGGAAAATCTATCTTGCCTATTTTAATCCAGATAGATCAATGGGGGGCAGCTAACGCGGCTGTTGTTAAATCAAAGAGTCTTGAAACGGATAGGATTGCCCTATAAGGCAGCGTCCTTTTGTCGCGGCGTTAATTTCAATTTTTTTTAAGTATTTGTAATTGTCGTTACACCATGATTTATACAACAATTTCAATCCATTAAAAAATAAATACGACTCAAAAATATTGCATTAATTAGTAGTGTATTTTTAACATAATTAAGCGGTGGCATAGCGTGATAAAAATTTGTTCTATATTAGGCAGTACAAGTAAAAGTCAGCTGTAGCAATGGGAGAAAATGAGGCAAAAAAGGGGATCAGCCCAATATATATTATAGGCGCTTTATTCTTTGTTTTCGGTTTTATAACCTGGCTAAATTCGGTGTTGATACCGTATTTAAAAATTGCTTGTCAACTAAACAATTTTGAGTCGTATCTGGTGGCGTTTTCGTTTTATATTGCTTATTTGGTAATGGCTATACCGTCGTCATGGGTATTATCTAAAACGGGTTTTAAAAATGGTATGTCATTGGGCTTAATGATCATCGCTTTTGGCGCGCTGATTTTTATTCCCGCTGCCCTAACCCGTATGTACTGGCTGTTTTTAACCGGGTTGTTTATCCAGGGAACCGGCCTTGCCGTGTTGCAAACCGCTTCAAACCCTTACATTACAATTTTGGGCCCTATTGAAAGTGCTGCCAAGCGTATCAGTATTATGGGTATCTGTAATAAAGTCGCCGGGGCATTGGCGCCAATTGTATTAGGCGCCGTCACCTTAAAAGACGCGGATGCACTAAACATTCGCCTGCTAAGTATGTCAGTTGCTGATAAGCGAATAGAGTTAGATACTCTGGCTGACTTGTCCTGAAATAGGTTTACACATTAAAGTGTAAACGATGAACAAAATTAAAGAAGAAAAGATCATTGAGGATCATTTAAGCGAAGGCATAAG
>NZ_JBHUON010000019.1:0-90440 GCF_042686155.1 Mucilaginibacter antarcticus
AAAAAGGCGTAGAAAAATTTCTTCTTCTACGCCTTTTTTCACTATTGGACTTTTTCAGTGCCCTCGCAAATGCAACGGGGATTTTTTTGTGTGTTATTATCGTAACTCTTAGTACAACGTAAACTCGACACGACGGTTTTGTTGACGACCAGCGGCGGTTTTGTTTGTTGCTATTGGTTGCGACTCGCCATAACCGGTAGCTTCTACACGTGATGCATTAGCACCTTTATCTACCAAATATGCTTTGATTGACTCAGCACGGTCTTTCGATAATCCTAAGTTAGCAGCATCTGAACCTACATTATCTGTATGGCCAGCCAATTTCAAGCTAAAGTTTTTATTCATCAATAAACTTGCAACTCTGTCTAAACTTGGGAATGATTTAGCACGAATAGTTGCTTTGCCAAAATCAAACTCAAGATTTTTAATAGCATCTCTGACAACTCTTCTGTCTTCTTCAGTAATAATAGTTACTTGTGGTGCAGCTGCAACCGGTAGCGGACAGCCGGAACCGTCTACTTTAGTACCAGATGGGGTGCCAGGGCATTTATCAAAGAAATCAGGAACACCATCGCCATCAGCATCTGCAGAGAATTTAGCTAAGTTAGCATTGGTTGTAGCCAAATCGCTTCTTAACTGATCGTTGGATGCTTTTTGCGCGTTGATCTCACTTTGTAAACGGCGTTGTTCTGACAAATACTCATAACGCATTGATGATACCGGGTTATGAGCAGCTAACTGCTTTTTGTCTTTGCTGCCTAAAGAAAACTCTAAGCCTGCGTGGGCGTAACCATACTTATCATTATTACCGTTTAGGTTATAACCGTCTAAGTTATCAGCATCAAGAAAGTTTACCTGGTAACCTAAATCAATGTTTACACCTTTAGCAACATTAACTTTAAAGCCAACCCCTACCGGAATATAAGCACTTCTGATGTCATGACCTACATCAATAGTAGTACCATTAGCAACAACGAATGTTGGACGATATGATGAATAACCCACACCGGCAGTAGCATACATTTGAATTGCATTTTGATTATTTCTCCAGCTAATGTTGCCAAACGTCCAGTTTGCTGCAAGATCCACAGCCCAATTCAGATCCGTTCTATAAGATTTGAAAGCAGGATCCGCGGGTCCATTGCCGGCAACCTGGCCACGTAGGCCGTTTAATTGCAAGCCCCAGCCTGTTGATAGTTGCTTTTTAATATACATACCATAACCAACTTTGCTGTTAGGATTTTTGAAATCGCTGTTGTGGCCAGAAAAGAAAGTGTATGGATTAAGTAAACCGGCATGCACACCGATAGACCATGTGCGGAAAGAACTTACCGGCGAAAAAGGTTGAACGTAGTCTTCTTGTTTAAGTTCATTGGATTGAGCAAATACGCCGCTGCCCAAAAGTACTCCCGTTACTACAAGAGCTGCTTTTTTTAGATTTGTTTTCATAGTGATTTGTTGTTAGTTGATCCTGCCTTTTAAAGGGGTGCAGAATTGAACTACGTAGGCAATTTCAGTGCCACTAAAGCAAATACACTAAAACCGGCTAGGTGACAATTGAATACGAATAGTTTCGCAAAAAAAATACTGCACCAAATAGTAGACACTATGACGCAGGATATAAAAAAGTGCAGTTTTAAACTGCACTTTTCTCTAAAGCCTGAACTATGTCAGCTATGATATCTTGGGCTTTTTCAAGACCTGCGGAAATACGAATTAAGCCAGGAGTAATGCCGACGCTCAATTGTTGCTCGCTGCTTAGGCGCGAGTGCGTTGTGCTGGCCGGATGCGACGCGATGCTGCGGCTATCGCCAAGGTTAGCGGTAACTGATAGCATTTGTAAGGAATCTAGGAACTTACGACCCGCTTCAATACCGCCTTTAATTTCAAGACAGAATATACCACCGCCAGCTGCCATTTGTTTTTTAGCGATGTGATACTGCGGATGGTTTGGCAAAAATGGATACTTAACATACGCTACCTGCGAATGGCTTTGCAATGCTTCTGCAACTTGCAGGGCGTTTTTGCAGTGACGTTCCATACGAACGTCAAGGGTCTCTAGGCTTTTACTTAGCACCCAGGCATTAAACGGCGATAATGCCGGGCCTGTATTACGGCAAAACAGGTAGATCTCTTTAATCAGGTCGGCGCGGCCTAAAACTATACCCCCCAGTACCCTACCCTGCCCATCTATCCACTTGGTGGCCGAGTGCATTACCAGGTCAGCACCGTAAGTAATTGGTTTTTGCAGTAAAGGTGTCGCAAAGCAATTATCCACCGCTAAAATAATGTTATGCTGTTTCGCAAACTTACCTGCCCACTCCAAATCAATTATTTCTAGCTGAGGGTTGGTCGGTGTTTCAATATAAATCATTTTGGTATTAGGCTGCACTGCTGCTTCGCAGGCTGCTTCATCACCAACAGGTACTAAAGTACAGGTTATGCCATATTTAGGCAGATACTTGGTTACCAAAGTAAAGGTGCTGCCAAATACCGAACTGCAGCAAACCAGGTGATCGCCTTGTTGTAACAGCGAAAAGAAAGTGCCAAATATAGCCGCCATGCCGGTCGCGGTAGCAAAACCATCTTCAGCACCTTCAAGGGCGCACATTTTGGCAATAAACTCGTCTACGTTAGGATTGCTAAAGCGGCTGTAAATATTATCCTCATTCTCGTCGGCAAATGCGGCGCGCATGGTTTCTGCCTCGTCAAAAATAAAGCTGCTGGTTAAGTATAAGGGCGTTGAATGCTCCTTTTGCTGCGTGCGCGGCATTTGGATACGGATAGCCTGCGTTATAGGGTCTAAATTATCGAAGTTAGATGACATAAATTATAGGGTTATTGTGCAGGATGTACAAACACCTGCGTTTTAATTTCGGCGCCTGCCAACTCTAAAGTAGCTGCAACCGAACAATATTTATTAACTGAAAGATCAACCGCGCGGGCTGCTTTATCCGGGTCTATATCGCCATATAAATGAAACTCAATGTTCACATTTTTCCATAACGATGGTTCTTTTCCTGCTTCACGGTCGCCATTTACAACCATTTTGTAGTCTTTAATGTCCTGACGTTGTTTCTTTAATATCGTGATCACATCAATGGCTGAGCATCCTGCAACACCCATTAATAACATTTGCATGGGGCGTACGCCAAAGTTTTCGCCACCGCTTTCAGGGCTGCTGTCCATGTTAATAGTGTGTCCGTTTTCGTCGCTTGCGGCAAAGCCAAAATTGCCGTGTACGCGTTGTAAATTAATTGTAGGCATAATGTATATAACTAAATTGTGCTAAGTTATAATTTTTGCCGCAGTAAACTTGGGCGCGTAACAACATTTCTGTAATTTTAAAAACATATTATTTGTTTAAAAAGCCAATGAAGAAATTAGCATTATGTGTTTGGTTTATATGCCTTAGCAGTATTTGCTTTGCACAAGCTAACCTGATATCCTACGAAGATCTAAAATTCCTGCTCCACAACAATCTCGCCCAAGCCGATACCTTTTTGGTTGCAAAGCGCTATGCTACCATCAAAAAAGATGATAAAAAGAAAACTGCCACTTATAAAGCAACTATTCCAGGCGGCACTTTTGTAAGCCTGGGTATGCGGGCTGATGGCCGCAGGGTTTTTATGGAATTAGAAACTAACGACGCTAACCAGTACAACCTTATTAATAACTCTATCGCTCCATATTTAAACACCGAGGGCTCTGTTGGCGATGTGCAGATCTACACCATTAAGAATCTTTGCAGCATTTATATCACTGTCAATGATAGCCGCCCTTATAATCCGCTAAAGCGTACGTATTTAATGCAAATAGTGTCCGACAAAAATGTACACTCGTTTGATGGGAACTAAATTTACAGGTTACATAATTGGCTAAAAAGTAATTAACCAACACCAATCATTAATTTTATATATTTCACATCTGCATATCCGCACATCAGACACATGGTTTTAAATTATATCTGGATCGCCTTTTTTGTAATCGCCTTTATCATAGGCCTGGTTAAACTTATTTTCTTCGGCGACACCGAGATTTTCAAGTTAATGGTTGAAGGCACTTTCGACTCGACCAAAGCTTCGGTGATGGATATATCCCTTCCGCTTGTAGGCATTATGGCTTTTTACCTGGGCATGCTAAAGATTGCTGAGAAAGCCGGCGCAATCAATTTCTTATCACGCTTAGTAGGGCCGTTTTTTAACCGTTTGTTTCCTGACGTGCCGAAAGACCACCCTGCAGTTGGGCAAATGATGATGAACTATTCGGCTAACCTGTTAGGTCTGGATAACGCAGCTACCCCTTTCGGGCTTAAAGCTATGGCTGGTTTGCAAGAGCTTAATAAAGACAAAGAAACCGCATCAAACGCGCAGATCATGTTTATGACGCTGCATGCGTCGGGTTTAACCTTGCTGCCGGTTGCTATTATAGCGCAGCGCGCCATTTATAACTCAAAAGACCCGACCGATATTTTCATCCCCTGCATTATCGCTACCTATGTAGCTACCTTAGCGGGGCTTATAGTAGTTGCTATTAAACAACGTATCAATCTTTTTGATCGTGTTATAGTAACCTGGCTGGGCTGCATCACTTTATTTATAAGCGCCGTGGTTTGGTATTTCACGGCATATTTAAGTAAAGAGCAAATAAGCGTAGTTTCAAAAGTATTTAGCAACCTTATGCTTTTCGGTTTGCCTGTCATTTTTATCCTTGGTGGCGTGCGCAAAAAAATAAATGTTTTTGAAGCTTTTATTGAAGGCGCCAAAGAGAGCTTTGATATCGCTATAAAAATCATCCCCTACCTGGTTGCATTACTAGCAGCAGTGAGCGTGTTTAGGGTAAGCGGCGCGGTTTCTTATTTGGGCGATGGCTTTAAATGGGTTTTTAGCCACTTTAATATGGATACTCGCTTTACAGATGTATTGCCTATTGCTTTCCTAAGGCCGCTAAGCGGCTCGGGCGCGCGGGCTATGATGCTTGACAATTTAAAAGTTTATGGTGCCGATAGCTTCGTGGGCCACCTGTCAAGCGTATTATACGGCACAGCCGATACCACTTTTTATATTGTTGCGCTGTATTTTGGTTCTGTAGGAATCAAAAAAACAAGATATGCTATACCGGCAATGTTAATTGCGGATGTCTTTGGCATTATTACGGCTATATCTATCTGCTATTTGTTTTTTGGTTAAAACCCGGAGCAGTATTTATAATGGCTATAAATCTCATGGTTAAATATGTTGTGGTACAAATTTATTTAACTTTGAAGCAGCATAACTTGCACCCTAATTAATGACAGCTAACCTACCTCAAAACAAGACCGACCAATATTTAAAACAAAAGGCAGCGAAAAAGAAAACCGGTAACAAGGCACTTATTATTTTCCTGGTATTTATTGCTATCGCGATATCCGTACTGGCAAAAATTACACTTACAGGATCATTAAGCCCGTCGTTTTCAGCGGGAATGCCTGGCGCCGAAGATACCTACGATATTGCAAAACAATTTATTGAGCCTACGCTAAAATCGTCTAGCGCAAATTTCCAGGATGACAGGTATCAATTCGGTAATCAGTCGGATTCGGTGTTTGTAATTCAGTCTTCTGTTAAAACCAGCGATGGTGGCGAGAAAATAGTGATGCCGTTTAAAATTGTTCTTAAATATAATGGCGGGCAGATTGATAGAAAGAAAAACTGGTCGCTTGTTGACCTTAGTGTCCGCTAATCAAACCTCAAACAAATAAAAAAGCAGGCTAAGATTTGACGCTTAACCTGCTTAATCACTCTAAAACAATCACCTCTTAACTTTAGAAGTATCTTTGGTAATTGATATTATATTAATAAAAATTACTTGCTAATTAAATAATAGTCAAATGTATTAATAAATAGCTGTTTAAACTTGTAACAGTTCTATTTTTACTACAAGGTGACAGTCTGCTCTCAATACATCATTCCCTTTATAAATATGTCCAGCAGCAACAGGCGTTTGGCATGTATTTCATCCAAATGCTCTTTTTGCGGAAACATAAGTTTCTTGTGTGACTGGGCGCTTACCTTAACACCATGCAGCGCGTCTAATAAAATATCAACCAGTTCTTCAGGATTTTCAAGAGGTTTGATATTTCCTTTTTCGCTCTCTCTCTTAATAGCAGCGCTTAATAATGCAAGCTCAACTGTATGTATTTCTGTTATGATCTCCCAGATGGTATCGGGCAAATTTTGCTCATTAACTCTAAAAAAGTCAAAGAAGTTATAATTCTTAAAAATGAAATTATGCTTTAGCTCAATCTGCACAATAAAAGCATCCTTCAACGTGTCAAATTTTTCCAGCCTTTGGTTAAGCGAATCAATATAGTCAGCAGCGAGCATACGCATAACCGCAATGTATAATTGGCTTTTGTCCGGAAAATAGTAATAAAGCAAGGCTTTAGAGAAAGAGAGATCGCCAGCTATCTCATTCATCGTGGTTTTTGAATAACCGTAATGCAAAAATCTGTTGTACGCGGCGTCTAAAATCTTTTCGCGCTTAATGTCCTGCTGTTCTATCCCTGCCATTTTTAGATTCCTGACTTTTTTAACAAAATTATCAAAAATTCTATATTATAACTTAAAAGCGGCCGGTTAAGTGTTTAAACGCACAAGATTGATACACAAATTACATTCATATTAAATATTGGGTGTGCTCCCCGCGTAAACAACAAAGCCGCCCCATAATTGCTGGGACGGCTTTGTTATCATATGTTTTGACTTCTGTTATATATGAGCAAGTATTTCTTTTGACTGTATGTCGGCAAGCACCGCGTTTTCAGACGGTTTTTTGCCTTTCACTCTCATTTTTAAGTTAAAGTGGATGATATACATACATGGCACCAATATTAAAGTGATGATAGTTGCAAAGCCCAGACCAAATATCATCGTCCATGACAACGGGCCCCAGAATGCGACATTGTCACCACCGAAGTGGATATGCGGCGTAAAGTGCGTAAATAAGCCTACAAAGTCAATATTGAAACCAACGGCCAGCGGTATTAAACCTAATATAGCGGCAAAAGCGGTTAGCAATACTGGTGTCATACGGGTACGGCCGGCTTCAACAACTGCATCGTGCAGGCTTTGCCCCTGCTGCATCAGCAAGTCGGTAAATTCTACCAGTAATATTCCGTTACGTACAACCACACCCGCAAGCGCTACTATACCAATACCAGTCATCAATACCGAGAACGTCATACCGAATATACTTACACCCAGCAATACACCGATAATACTGAACAAAATCTCGCTGATGATGATAAAGGTTTTACCTATTGAGTTAAACTGCATCATCAAAATGATCAGGATCAGCATAAAAGATACCCCCAGCGCTGAAAGCAGAAATACTGCAGCTTCGGTCTGATCTTCCTGGCCACCACCCATACGAATAGTAATGCCGCCCGAGGTTTTGAAATTTTTAATTGCTGTAGCAATCTGCGCATTAACGTCATTAGCATTGTAGCCACCCACTTTTAAAACGTTTGAGCCTAGCGTAATTACACGTATTTGTTGCTTATGCTTGATATTACTGTAAGTGTTAGCATAACGGATGTCGCTAAATGCTGAGATAGGCACTTGCCTTACCGCCCCGCCGGTAGCCATGTCACGATAAGTGATTTTGAGGTTACGTATAGCGTCCAGATCATATTGCTGATCTTTCCTAGCGCGAACGTTAATCTCGTAATCATCCTCGGTAGTATTTCTAAAATCGGCCGCTTTCATACCATATAGGGTTGTCAACAGCGACATACTGATTTGCTGACTGTTGATACCCTCGCGATTAGCACGTTCGCGATCGATATTAAAAACAATCTGCGGCTTATCGTTTTGTACGTCGGTAGTAAGCTCTTCAATACCACCGATATTTTGTTTTACGATGAATTTTTTTAAGCTGTTTGCCGTTTTAACTAAACTATCCAGATTATCGCCTGCAATTTCAATACTGATATCTTTCTGTGTTGGCGGGCCACCGCTTTCCTGGTCTACCGAAATTTTTGCACCAGGCACTACGCCGGTGACAGCTTTACGGATACTCTGCAATAGCGCCTTGGTGTCCTTACCTTTACGTTCAGCAAATTTTACAAAAGCCACGGCAATTTTACCTTTATTAGGATAATTACCCTGATCTTCATCCTGAGGATCGGTAACGCCTACCGTTACGTTAGATATGATAGATGAAACAACGTCTTTATCAGGCTCTACCGCCGCTGCAACACGTTGCTCTAATATCTCTGTAACCTTGTTGGTATAAGCCTGATCTGTCCCCTTTGGTAAAGTAATGTACACAAAAGCAAAGTTAGGATCAGCCTGAGGGAAGAATTCCACCTTAGGACTGCGCGCCATCATAAAGAAAATACTGAAGATGAACAATCCTACAGTACCACCAAGTATCCACCATGGTACGTGCACCGCTTTTTCTAACAAATTAGCATAAGCAGTTTGCATTTTAGGCCATGCCCTGTTTTGGAAAGCGTCGATCCACTTAACAAACACAAAATGGTTTAGTAAGAATAATACCGTGGCAAAAACTACAAAATTCCCTACACCAAAGTTTATCAGGTAGGCAATTACTGCTATGCCGGCAAACCATAACAAAACTTTTTTAATACCCTTATCAAATTTAGGGTTGTCATGCTCGCCTTTAACGTGTGGTTTCATAAAATCAACCGCGAATACCGGGTTAAAAATATATGCAACCACTAACGATGCCAATAAAGTTATGATCAACGTGATAGGTAAAAAGAACATAAATTTACCAATCATACTGTTCCAGAAAGCTAAAGGCACAAATGGAGCCAAAGTTGTCATAGTACCAGAGAATACTGGTAAGAACACCTCGCCAGCTGCCATTTTAGCTGCTTTAGCAATAGGTACTTTACCGTTATCAAAAATACGATGCGTGTTCTCAATCACCACAATCGCGTCATCCACCACTATACCCAGCGCTAGCAGGAACGAGAACAAAACGATCATATTAAGCGTAAAGCCGATAGCCGGCATTACCAGGAAGGCGATAAAACAGGATAGCGGCACAGACAACGCCACAAACAAGGCGTTGGTTGTACCCATAAAAAACATCAGAATGATGGTTACCAATAAGAAACCAATAATAATGGTGTTCACCAAATCATTAACAGTGGTACGGGTCTGATCACTTTGGTCGCCGGTTACGGTTACATCAAGTCCTTTCGGAAATTCTTTAGCTTGCTTTTCTTTAATCAAAGCGAAGATCTTGTCAGACGCCAAAATCAAGTTCTCGCCGGTACGTTTACTTACGTTTAGAGTGATAACCTTTTTAAAGCCACTATCCTCTTTAGTTTTCATACGTGCGTAGCTCTCCTGCTCATGGAAACCGTCTTCCACTTCCGCAATATCGCGCAGGTAAACCGCTTTTCCGGTGGGGTTACGTATAACCATTGCGGCAACTTCGTCGGCGTTTTTAAAATCCTGACGGATATCAACACTACGGCGCACACCATCAACACGTAACCCACCGGCAGACATGATGATATTCTCTGCACCTACGGCCCGTGTTATGTCGTCATAACTCACCTGTGCCGCAGTCATCTTATTTAAATCAACATTGATCTGTATCTCCGGCTTAAGCGCGCCCACCATATCAACCTTTGAGATCTCTTTCATACTCTCAATAGCATCCTTCAGGTTGTCCGCATACTCCTTGAGTTTTTTCAGGTCGTAATTACCAGAAACATTTACATAAAGGATAGGCAAGTCGGCAACGTTAATGTCGGATATCTCCGATTCCTTAAGATTGTTGTCATTCTGCGGCAAATCGGGCTTTGCCTTATCTACAGCTTCTTTAACATCATCCTTAGCGTCTTTTATCTTTACGTTACCGTTAAATTCGGCGGTGATGATTGATATATTGTCGTATGAGTTTGAGGTTACCTTTTTTAAGCCTTTTAAAGATTTTAATTTTTTCTCTATCTGGCGGGTAACCAATATCTCAATGTTTTGTGGCGATTGGCCAATAAACTGTGTTGTTACAAACACTTTAGCCTGTGCTATATCCGGGAAATTTTCCTTGGGAAGATTGTTGTAGCTTACCAAACCTAAAATGGTAAGCAACACAACCAGCGCGTATATGGCTGTCTTATTATCAATGGCCCAACTTGAGGGTCCAAATTCTTTTTCCTGATCTTTCATAAAGGGACTTATCTATTAAATGCCACTTATTTAATTCCTTGCAATACACGCACTTTATCACCCTCTTCAATATCTGCCGCGCCATCTACAATCACCTCGTCGCCGGCTTTGAGGCCGGTTTTAATTTCGGCTGAACCATTTGAAATTTTGCCTTCGGTGATAGCTATACGTTTAGCAACGCCATTTACATTGATATAAACATAATCACCAGCTTCTGATTGTTGAATTGCTTTTATCGGTATAGATATCGCGTTAGCATTAGTATAATCGGCAATTTTGAGGACGGCTGTCATGTTAGGGCGCAACGATGAGCGCGACGGCAGCTTAACCTCAACGGGGAAACTACGTGATATCGGATCAATAGCTTTACCGGCAAAGTTGATCTTGGCAGTAATTGAGTCTTTAGCATCCGGAAAAACAACTTTTACGGTATTACCTGTACGCACACTGCCAGCATACGATTCGGGCACATTTGCTTTAGCTTTCAAGCTATTATCGTTAACGATGTTGATCCCTGTAGTACCCGGACCTGCGGCCTGACCTAATTTAAGGTCCATTAGCTCTACAGAGCCGTTAATTGGCGATTTAATAGTATATAACGCTGCCTGTTGTTTAAGCGCATCGTACTGCTTTTGCGTAGTTTGCAAATTAGTTTTAGCCTGTAGAAATTGTACCTCGGTACCAATTTTTTGATCCCAAAGGTTTTTTTGGCGTTGAAACAAGGTACTGGATAGCTCCACCTGTGCCTGGGCCTGTAATAGCTGTTGTTTTAGTACGCTATTATCTAACTGTACCAATGTTTGACCCCTGCTAACACGCTGACCCGGTCTAACATAAATAGCAGTAATAATACCCTGCGCCTGCGGATACGCAGTTACGTTTTCTTCAGCATCAACTTTGCCTTGTATTTCTACATAATTGCTAAAGCTTTTTGCTTCAATTTTATAAACAGACACGTCGGCCGTTTTTGCAGAGTCGGTGGTACCGCCTTCGGCCTGTAGTTTGGTTATTTTATCATTTATTTCGGCCTGTTGCTTTTTAAGCTCGGCAAGTTCTGTCGCTTTATCTTTTGGTTTGTCTGAGCAAGCGGCTGCTAACAATAAGATAGGGATATATAATAGTTTTTTCATTTTTATGGTGATTTGAGTTTTAGTTGATGCGTGCATAAGCTTTGTCAAGATCTACGCGGCTTATTAAGGCGTTGTATAGTGCTTGTATGTATTCGTTATCGGCTTTTTCCAGTTCGGTTTGCGCTTGGGTTACCTCAATGCTTGAACCCACACCTTGTTGGTATTTGATTTTGGATACCCGCAATACTTCGTTAGCTAACTCGCGGCTGCGTTTTTGATTATCTAAAGACCTAAGGCTATTTGTAAAAGTTATCTGTGCCGCATTCGCTTGAAGCTTAAAGCCATTGGATGCATTATGCAGATCATTTTTAGCTTTCAAAACGCTCACCTGGGCCTGACGCATTTGATTTAGATGCTGGCCACCTGTAAATATGGGGATATTGATATTTAAACCGATATAACTGCTGTAATAATTATGATCGTACAAATACCGGGTATGATTCTCTTGGAAAGTATTAGCAAACCCTGCAACAAAGGCTACGCTGGGCTGAAAATTAGCTTTCTTATTTTTTACCTCTAATTCATTAAGGGTGATATTGGTTTGTAATAACTTATACTCTATACGATTGTGATAAAAAGCGGTATCAACCATGTTTTGGGCGGTCTGACCTTCAAGATTTACATCTGCTAACTTATCTGCCAAAATAAGCTCTTGTTCAACAGGCATGCCCATCTGAAACTTCAACATCTGGTAGCCTAAAATAAGTGTGCGCTGAACATTATCACGATTAGTTACCAGGTTGTTGTATTGAACTGATAGACGGTCAACATCTATTTTTTCAACAAAACCTTGTTTGTTTTGCTGTGTGGTTTGATCAAGCGTTTGTTTTAGCTGCGTGATATTGGCATCCAATAATTTGATTTGTTCGCTGCTAACCAATGCCTGGTAATAAGCTTTTGTAACATTAACATTAGTTTCAATTTTGGAACGGGTAAGATTACGTTGTGACAATTCTCTAAACGTTTTAACCGCTTTTAAACCAACTAAAAATGTGCCGCTATAAAGTAATTGGCTCATTTGCAACGAGTAATTGTTAGTGTACTTTACAGGGCCAAACGGAAATGCAGTTAATGGTGCGTTTGGATCAATAGGGCCGCCACTCAAGAAATTTGGACCTACTTGTGTAGGGACCTTTAGATAATCTTGAAAAGTAATTGCACCATTAATTTGTGGTAAGCCACTACCAATGGTTTCTTTAACTTTATACTCGGCACTGGTGACATCAAGGGCGGCGTTCTTTACAGAGTCCTGGTGTTCATAGGCATACTTTATACAGTCAGCAAGGCTAAATGTAACCGGAGCAAGCGCGGGCGGCGCCTGCTGCGCATAGCTGCCTAAGGCTAAAGCGCAAATAAGTGAGGCGGTTAGTAATATATATTTCATTGTAATTATTGTGGTTTTTGATTATTAATTATCGTTATCAAAATAACAACCTCAAATTGACAGCCCTATGTCAACAGGGTATTATTCGTTTGCTATATTTTTATACTCGTTAAGCAGTTTGTAACCTTTAAGCGTACAAATGCCAAAGTTAAAATGCTCTAAAAGCTGATATTGTACTGTCCAGGTACTGAATTCTGCAATTGGAAAAATGTTGATATTAAAGCCCATTTCTACCTGGTTAACACGCATACGTGCCATAATCTTTACATCAATGTCCGGGCGGATGTAGCCTTGTTGTATTCCTTTAGTTAACAACTCCTCTAAAGTATGGACAATCACCTCCGTTTTAAAGGTTTGAAAATGCTTCCAGGCATCCGGATGGTACTTTTGCATATCATGAATTACAATAGGATTAATGCGCGAAAAAATCTCTTCAGAGCATTTCATCATGTTGATCATTTCCTCTATGACATTGCCAGAATTACTAATGATAGCACACATTTGGTCTTCATCTTCCTGTAGTTTTCTTTTTACTAAGGCTATTACTAACTCATTCTTATCCTTAAAATACTGATAAATGGTTTTTTTTGACATACCCAGATGTTTGGCTATATCGTCCATGGTGACGCTTTTTATTCCTGCTTTTAAAAACAGCTCCTCACCACCCTGAATTATCCTATCTATTTGACTCATTTTATTAATTGGTCAAAACTATGGAAACATTTTTAGATTTCAAAGTTTCCATATCCTAATAAATATTCACATTCGGTAGTAATTGACACAATTATGATAATTGGCTTAAACGACTTTAGTTTAAATCCGCTACATGCTGTGGTAAATTATCAAGGCTTTTAAAACTGCACGTCAAAATGTTACCTTTACCAAAATTTAAAAACCATGACACTTACACCTCTTTCTGCAATATCACCTATAGATGGCCGTTACCATAAAGTAACTGCCGACCTGGGCGCTTACTTTTCTGAATACGCGCTGATTAAATACCGTGTACTTGTAGAAATTGAATATTTTATCGCCTTATATAATTACCCGCTGCCCCAGCTTGAAGGGTTTGATAAAAACCTGACTGAAAAGCTACGCGATATTTATAATAATTTTACCGAGGATGATGCTCAGAGCATTAAGGACATAGAAAAGGTAACCAACCATGATGTTAAAGCGGTTGAGTATTTTATCAAACAAAAATTTGACGATTTAAACCTACAGGATCACAAAGAGTTTATTCATTTCGGTTTAACCTCACAGGATATCAATAACACTGCTATTCCGTACAGCTTTAAATTAGCTTTAGATGAAGTTTACTACCCGGCAATTGATGAGCTGGTTAATTTATTAAACAAATACGTTGGCGAGTGGAACAATATCCCTATGCTGGCGCACACCCACGGCCAACCGGCATCACCTACCCGATTAGGTAAAGAGATACAGGTTTTTGTTGAACGTTTAGAGAAACAATTGGTTTTACTAAAACAAGTGCCATCATCGGCCAAATTTGGTGGCGCTACCGGTAACTTTAATGCCCACAACGTTGCTTATGGCAACATCAACTGGACGGACTTTGGCAACAATTTTGTAAATAATATCCTCGGGCTTAGCCGTTCGCAGTATACCACTCAAATTGAGCATTACGACAATTTTGCCGCTCAGTGCGATGCATTAAAACGTATTAATAATATACTGATAGATTTGGACCGCGATATGTGGACTTACATATCAATGAACTACTTTAAGCAGCAAATTAAAGCCGGCGAGATAGGATCATCTGCCATGCCACACAAGGTTAACCCGATAGATTTTGAGAACTCTGAAGGCAACTTAGGTATTGCTAACGCGATATTTGAACACCTGGCCGCCAAACTCCCAATATCAAGATTACAACGCGACTTAACCGACTCAACCGTGCTACGTAACATCGGCGTGCCGGTAGCTCATACGCTGATCGCTATCAAGTCAACCGTAAAAGGTTTGGGCAAATTATTGTTAAATGAGCCTGCCATTAATGCACACCTTGAAGCCAACTGGGCGGTAGTTGCTGAAGCGATACAAACTATTCTGCGTAGAGAAGCATATCCAAACCCATACGAAGCTTTAAAAGAGCTTACACGCACTAATACACAGGTGAACGCGCAGACCATTGCTAAGTTTGTGGACACGTTGGATGTTAGCGATGGCGTTAAAGAAGAAATCAAAAAAATAACGCCGAGTAATTACACGGGGGTGTAAGTGATTTGCATAACGTCACCCATTGGTCATAACTAACTTAGTATAGCGTTTTAATAAAAAACCTATTTAACTTTGTTAGATAATATTAGCAAGACACCAAAATGAATATCAACGTATATACAGAATCAACGCCTAACCCGGCAACCATGAAGTTCATTGTGAACAAGTTGTTGATCAATGGAAGCGCTGATTATGCGACCAAAGAGAGTGCAGAAAAGTCACCTTTTGCAAAAGAGCTTTATAAGTTCTCGTTTGTCAATGGTGTATTCTTTGCCAGCAACTTTGTTACTGTCACTAAGACTGAAGGTACGGATTGGCAAGACATTGAGGCAATACTGAAAGAATTTGTGAAAGGCGCCGTAGAGTCTGAACTAAAAGTACAGCTTGAAGAGCAGACAGACGACGTTAACTTTGAAGGTACAGATATCGAAATAAAAATTCAGCAAATATTAAATGACTACGTACGCCCTGCTGTAGAACAAGACGGTGGAGCTATAGCCTATCGGTCGTTTGACGAAGGTGTGGTAACTGTCGAGCTTCGTGGTTCATGCAGTGGCTGCCCGTCATCAACCATAACGCTAAAAGCAGGTATTGAGAACTTGCTTAAACGCATGGTTCCTGAAGTTCAGGAAGTTGTGTCGGAAGCAATGTAATTGACTAAGATTTTACCGATTTGAAAGGGATTACGCTTATAGTGTTATCCCTTTTTATTTAAAATACTTTTGTATCTCTGTTAACATTTCCGCTGTTAACTTTCCGTTAGTCGCTAATAACTCCCGGGTATCCAATACTTCGTCCCCTCCCTTAAAGTTTACTATTTGGCCCCCGGCCTGGCGTACTATTACTATACCTGCTGCAACATCCCAGGCGTTTAAGTTATATTCATAAAACGCGTCGAAACGGCCGGCCGCTGTATATACAAGATCAACCGCTGCCGAGCCTAAACGGCGCAAGCCATGCGAGTTTTTCATGAGGTGAGAGAATAGCTCAATGTATTGCGGCTGCTTAGTAAAATCATAATACGGGAAACCGGTTGCAATAAGGCTGCTCGCTATAGTCGGCGTTTTGCTTACTTTAATTTCCGTGCCGTTTAAGTACGCAGGCGCCCCCTTCCAGGCATAAAAACATTCGTCAAGGTTAATTTCGTACACTACACCAACTACCAGCTCATCATATTCTTTTAGGGCGATACTTACAGAAAACGATGGTACGCCATGGATAAAATTGGTGGTGCCATCCAACGGATCAATGATCCAGTTGTAACGTTCGCCAACATTAGTACGGGTGTTTTCTTCGGTGATGAAGCCAGCTTCGGGCAAGATCACTTCCAATCCGGCAACGATAATCCTTTCGGCGGTTTTATCCACGTAGGATACCAGGTCATTTAACCCTTTATACTCAATTCTGTCGGCATTAAAAGACTTTCTTTCCTGGCGGATAAAATCGCCTGCTTGTTTGGCAACTTCAATTACTTTATTTGTGATCTGCTGTAGTGGCACGACGGTGTTTCAATGATAGGCTAAACGAGAAAAATTTATGCACAAAGAAGCTGGCAAAAAACAAACTACCAAGGGTGCTTATACGTGCTATATCAGGGGCCATGCCCACGTTTTGTATAAATATTTCTATAAGGATAAGGCTGGTAAAATAGCCCACAATGGGCACCAGCATAAATCTAAAAAACTGCTTGGAAGACTTTGATTTGGACTCGGAAAAAACCAGGTAGCGCGTTATCAAAAAATTTACCACTACTCCGCAAAAAAAGGATATGGTTAAGGAAAGCGTATAGTTGCTAAGTGGAAAAGAAAATATCCGGTAGGACCGGCTAGTAAGTACGTAAAAATGCATCACCCTAAAAACCAAAACATCTACCAAGGCACCGCTACCCGCTGAAAATATAAAGCGGGCAACCTGGTTTTTGTAGATCTTTTGTTTTAGGCTTTTAGCCATGCTTTGTGGCTGGCTTTTTATTTTGTTTTAATCCGTTAAGTATCAAAGCTACACCACCCAAAACCAAAACTAACGATATCAGTTCGGCTTGCGTAAATGGAACGCCGGCAACAACATATTTGGTGTTAACCCTGATCAGCTCTACCAAGAAACGCTCAACGCCATTTAGTATTAAATAAATACCGAAGAATACACCCGGCGCTTTAATTCTATCGCGAATGCTCCATAAAAAGAAGAACAGCAAAATACAAACCACCGACTCATAAAACGGAGTAGGATAAACCGGCAAACGTAACTCATTACAATATTTACCAACGCAATCGGCAATTTTGTTACCGGCGTCTTCAGTGCTTACGTTATGCGGATATTTGAAAGACCACATCCAATCCGGTGCCCAGCTTAACCATCCTGGTTTAGGGTCTGTATTAGGGATACCCCAATCTCCGTCGCCAGCCATTTGGCAACCGATACGGCCAACACCATAAGCCAGCATCATACCAGGGCCACCAATATCCAGCATGGTTAAAGGCTTTATGCCGTGTTTGTTAGCTATGTAAAGTACTGCTGCGCCACCACAAATTAGGCCACCATAAAAAGTCAAGCCGCTAAAGCCAATTAACATGCCAACCGGGTCGGCCATAAAGTCGTTCCAGTTTTCAAGCGCGTTAAACAGTTTGGCTCCTGCAAATCCGCAGATAGCTGCCCACAACAAAAGGTTACCCATTAACTCGTAGGGATGTACTTTGACAGTTTTGGTAACCGGTTTAGGCAATACTTGCTTTTTATTTTCAGCATACGCCCAGTAGCCAAATGCAGCTGCTAAAATAATACCACCTATAAAGTTACCATTGGTTGATAGCAAGAATCCCTGCGGATCATCGATCATGGCCTGGTAGTTAAACACCATGTCCAGCAGTTTATATCCCAGCACAAAACCAAACACCGCGTTTCCAGCAAGCTCGGCTGTCGAAATTGGTGCGCCAACAGTTATTGTTTTATTAAAACTATGTATATAGCCTAGTTTTTCTTTGCGCTTAAACTCTTGCGTAAAAGCCCAATAGGCTGCCATAAAAGCAAGCGCTACAAAAAAACCGAAGGTTTGAATAGGAAGCGGAATATTGACACCAAAAAAGTACTCTATTAACGAGCTAAGGGTTGGAAACATAGTAAAATATTTTGCAACGAATATAGGCTTAATGCACCAATATTTCTTCTGCTTCGGTTATTTCGATGTCACCGTCTGGTGATATTTGTGTTAAGGTTACGCTTCGAACTTCGTTAACCAATACGGGATCAAATTTGGTTTTAACCTTAACATAATTACGCGTAAAGCCATGCATGTAGCCATCTTTTATATCACCCTCAAACAATACCTCTTCGGCGCGCCCAAGTTGCGAAAAGTAAAAAGCCCGGCGCTTTTTATCTGATAGTATATGCAGCATTTTACTCCGATCAGCACGAGTTGAGCCTGGCACCGCTCCACTCATTTCGGCAGCGAGAGTATTCTCGCGCTTTGAGTAAGTAAATACATGCAGGTATGATACCTGCAGATCATTCAGGAAATTATAAGTATCAACAAAATCTTCGCGCGTCTCGCCGGGAAAACCAACAATAACGTCGACACCAATACAGCAGTCAGGCATCAGCTCTTTAATACGGGCTACCCTATTAACGTATAATTCGCGCTTATAGCGACGACGCATCAAACTCAATATTTTATCCGAACCGGATTGTAGCGGTATATGAAAATGTGGCACAAACCGTTTTGATTGTGCTACAAAAGTTATAATCTCGTCTGATAATAAGTTAGGCTCAATAGACGAGATACGTATACGATCTATCCCCTCTACTTCATCTAAGGCTTTAACCAAATCAAAAAACTTGTTTGTGCGTTCGCCATTGATGATACCAAAATCGCCCAGGTTAACGCCGGTTAAAACGATCTCTTTTACACCTGACGCCGCTATCTGTTTAGCTTGTAGGATAACACTCTCAATGGTGTCGCTACGGCTGACACCACGGGCCAGTGGTATGGTGCAAAATGTACAAGAGTAATCGCAACCATCCTGAACCTTTAAAAAAGTACGGGTACGGTCGCCAATTGAAAATGCCGGAACAAACTCATTGGCTTGGGATACAGGTTGATTGTAAACCAAGGCTTTAGGCTGCTTGGTCAAGTCGCTGATATGTTCAATAATGCGAAACTTTTCAGCAGCGCCTAATACCATATCAACGCCGGGTATTTCCGCAATCTCCTTTGGCTTTAATTGAGCGTAACAACCAACAATAGTAACGTATGCGTTAGGCGATACTTTAAGCGCTTCTTTTACAACTTTTTTACATTTCTTGTCGGCATTTTCTGTCACCGAGCAAGTATTTATTACAAACACATCTGGGGTGTTGGTAAAATCAACTGTATCGAACCCGGCATCGCTAAAGAGCCGGCCCAGTGTTGATGTCTCTGAATAGTTGAGTTTACAACCGAGGGTATAAAAAGCTACTTTTTTATTCATGTCTAATCCGCAAAGATAAGATATTTTACAAATAGCAATTGGGGCTAAAACAATAGTTACAAAAAGCTGATAAAACCATTTTACAACTTGACCTTAATTAGTATTTGCGAACCATTTTGCAAATATTGCGTAACTAATCAATTATGGCACAAATACAATGAAAAATGCAATTACTCATTCTTACTTCCCCACCTGTAGCTTTCATCTTCTAATCCCATCAAGTCAATCAGCCTGTTAACTACGGTCATGGCCACCTCTTCAATAGTTTTAGGTTTACTGTAAAAGGATGGTATAGCCGGGCATATAATTGCGCCTGCTTCGGTAACAGTTGCCATGTTGCGAAGGTGAATCAAATTTAAGGGAGTATCGCGGGCCACCAAAATAAGTTTGCGGCGCTCCTTCAAAATAACGTCTGCCGCGCGGGTGACAAGATCATCCGACACTCCGGAAGCTATCCTACCCAGGGTGCCCATTGAACAGGGTACAACCACCATCGTGTCAAACTTTGCCGAGCCGGATGCAAAGGGGGCCATGAAATCTGTTTTAGCATAGAAATTATATGGGATATTATTATAATCGTCATTACCGAGCTCAAACTGCCATACCTGCTTGGCATTATCAGACATTACAACACCAACTTCGGCAACTTGACTATGCAAGTTTTGCAGCTTTTGCAGTAGTAATTTTGCATAGATAGACCCACTGGCCCCGGTGATGGCAATTACGATCTTTTTCTTCATATTTATACTTAAAACGCTATAAAGATAGGAAAGTTTGGGGTACAAAAAAGGGTCGAATACAAGTACCCGACCCTACATCTACCTATGAAAAACATGCCCTTGAGGGGGCAATACAAATGTAATAACAGTTTTTTGATTATTAAACAAATATTAATTTTATTTTAATGTCTTCTTAATGAGATGTTCATCTATCAGTGTTTGTATAATACCATCAACCATACCCACAGAAGGCACATAGATATTTTTAATACCGGCCCACCTCATTACCGACAGGTAAATTTCGCAAGCCGGGATGATAACGTCAGCCCTGTCCTGGTTAAGGCCAAGTACGTTTATTCTATCTTTTAACGAAAAAGAATCAAGGTAATCATATAGCGATTTTAACTTGGTAAAAGCCATAGGGGCACTATTTTTCTCTTCGGATAAACGATAAAGCTTGTTAATGTTACCACCAGTGCCGATGCCAGAGATACCCTTTAAATGACGGGTATGCTCACGCAAAAAGTCGCGCATATTGTTCCAGGTTTCTTCAGTATCCTGGTTATCCAGTATCCTGATTGTGCCCAGGTTGAATGATTTGGACGCCACCAATTGGCCCGATGCGAAGAGCGAAAGCTCGGTGCTGCCACCACCAACATCGATATACAGGTAGTTTTTAGTACGATCAATATTTTGCTCAGCGTGGCTGGCGTAAATTATCCTCGCCTCTACCTGTCCCTGTACAATCCGCAAATCAATGTTGGCTTTCTCTTTAATTTGCTTTACAACTTCGGCGCCGTTCTTAGCTTCGCGCATAGCCGACGTGGCACAGGCCATACACTCGGTAACCTTGTAAACATCCATTAATCCCTTAAAAGCCTGCATGGTTTTAACCAGATCTGCCGCCTTTTTTTCAGAGATATGATGATTCAGAAACGCGTCGTCGCCCAAACGTAACGGCACCCTTATCAGTGTATTTTTTTTGAACGATATTGATCCATCGTTTTCAATAATATCAGCAATGAGCAGCCTCACCGCGTTTGACCCTATGTCTATAGCACCGTATCTCAAATTAGTTGACTTTGTTTTTTAGGTAATTGTAAATGTCTATCTGTGACCGTACCGGCAACTCTGACCGAGTTTTGTGATACTTATTATTATTCTCTTTGTTGATCTCACGCGATTTGGTATTATCGCTAAGCTGGATATTAATAATATCTTTTATCTCTTTCTTTATTTGGCTATCATATATAGGGAAACCAACCTCTACCCTGCTTTCAATATTGCGCGACATGAAATCGGCAGATGTTAAATATATCTTTTCATCGCCTCCGTTACAGTAAATATGTACGCGTGCGTGCTCAAGGTATTTATCTACGATGCTAATAACCGCTATGTTTTCGCTGTAGCCCTTTACCCCTGGCACCAGGGTACACATACCACGGATGATCAGTTTTATTTTTACCCCGGCATTACTTGCCTGGTAAAGCTTCATTACCAATTGCTCATCAGCAAGACTATTCATCTTAAAGATCATGTAAGCCGGCTTTTTTGCCTTGGCATTTTTAATCTCGGTATCTATCAGTTTGTAAATAGCCGGGCGTGCGTCAAGCGGCGATACGATCAGATTTTTTAACCCCATTGGTAACGCGCCTTTGTTTATCGCTTTAAATACGTCCACTAAATCGCCGGTAATTTTTTTATTAGCGGTTAGTAAGGAATGATCGGCATAAATGCTGGCCGTTTTTTCGTTGTAGTTACCGGTTGAAAGGCAAGCATAATAAGCTAACTTTTCCTTTTCGGCCCGGCTTATCAGGCATATTTTTGAGTGTACTTTATAGCCATCAATGCCATAAATTACATTAACGCCCTCCTCTTCTAACCTGTTGCTCCAACCTATGTTGTTCTGCTCGTCAAACCGTGCCCTAAGCTCTACAAGGCAGTTAACTTTTTTACCGTTTTTAGCGGCATTGATTAGCGCGTGCATAATGCGCGAATTCTCGGCCAGTCGGTAAACAGCTATGCTTATCTCTTTAACTTTTGGGTCAATAGCCGCCTCGCGTAAAAAGTGGATAACATAATCATAAGTTTGATATGGGGTGCTAATCAAATAATCCTGCTTAGCTATCTCTGCCATTAAGCTTTTATTAAAGCCTAAGCCGGCAACAGGCAACGCTGCGTGCTTAACATTCTCTAACTCGGGCCTGCCCACATTAGGGAACGATATGAAGTTTTTAAAGTTATGGTACCTGCTGCTTGGTATTAAACTTTCGCCGTGCAGATTCATTTTGCTAAC
The DNA here is from genome assembly GCF_042686155.1 of Mucilaginibacter antarcticus. Classification (NCBI taxonomy): domain Bacteria; kingdom Pseudomonadati; phylum Bacteroidota; class Sphingobacteriia; order Sphingobacteriales; family Sphingobacteriaceae; genus Mucilaginibacter; species Mucilaginibacter antarcticus. The sequence goes on from NZ_JBHUON010000019.1 coordinate 22,427, forward strand.
CAGGTACTTCAGCATATCCATGGGCATTTCGGCGTCATACATTAAGCGCATGGGCTTACCTTTTTTGCGTTTTTGCAAGCTTTTGGCTAACGAGTCGATAAACTTGCCGCTTACTTCTTTGTCCAGATCAAGCTCTGCATCGCGCGTTAGCTGGATAGAGAAAGCCTCGATACTATCGTGCTCAAAAATGAAAAAGATATCTTCAAGGTTGTACCTGATAATGTCATCCAAAAGGATGATAAACTTCAGGTTATTAGTCTCTGGCAGGGCGGTAAACCTGGGTAAGTTATCCGGTATCTCGATAAGAGCGTAAGTAACTTTCTTGTCTTTTGTAAGTTTTACAAAGAAATACATCGCGCGGTCGCGCATTTCGGGCATTTCTTTGATGTTGTCAAGCATAATGGGCACCAACATACCCAGTAGCCTTTGACGAAAGTGAGTTTTAACGAAGGTGCCACGCGCAACGTTTAGTTGCTTGTCGTTAAGTAAGAAGATCCGTTCTTCGGCAAGTTGTTTAACAATAATGTTCTCGTACAGGTCATTAAACTTACGCTCTTGCTTTACTACTATGTTTTTAATTTGATTAAGTACCTTTTTTGGGTTATAGCCTAAAACCTCTTTAGCTTTCTCATTCAAATTAGTAAGTCGGCTTAAGGTAGCTACCCTTACACGATAAAACTCATCAAGGTTAGACGAGAAGATAGCCAGGAACTTTACGCGCTCTATCAACGGAACTGTAGGGTCGGCGGCTTCCTGCAGCACACGCTCATTAAAGTATAGCCAGCTTATTTCCCTGTTAATTAAGGGTGCCTTTTTAATATCCATATCAATTACGCCTTACGGCATTCTACAAATCTGCTTATTTAAATGTTAACTTAATATTAAGAGATTACTATATGTAAGGGCTCACTAACACAAAACATCAGTATTTGGTATTATGTGTTTATTAATATTAATTTTGCACCCAATCACTTTTAAAACCACTACCCATGCCAACTTTTGATATAGTAAGCAAGATAGACGGCCAGACACTGGATAACGTTATCAATATAGCTAAAAAAGACATACTGAACCGTTATGATTTTAACGACTCGAAAAGCACGATTGAGCTTGACAAGAAAACTAACATTGTAACCGTAGTTACTGAGAATGATATGCGCATGAAAGCCATTGAGGACAGCATCATAGGCCGCATGGTGAAGAACCAGGTTGACCCTAAGGCGATGGACTTTGGTAAAGAGATTGCAGCATCCGGCAACATGATACGCAAGGAGATTAAGATCAAACAGGGGCTTGACCAGGAGACGGCCAAGAAGATAGTAAAGAAGATAAAAGACAGTGGCGCCAAAGTACAAGCCAGCATTATGGACGACCAGGTGCGTGTACAAGGTAAAAAGATAGACGACCTGCAAGGTGTTATTGCGCTATGCCGCAAGGAAGATTTTGGCCAGCCGCTACAATATATTAACATGCGTGACTAGCTGCCGGGCACAAAACAGGTGATCCAAATGGTGCGTGTGTATCACTTGGATCACCTGTTTTAGTTAACTAACTGTATATAAACAATTTGATTATTTTAGTTGGATCAGTTTGGATCAGTGTATTTAATGACCCGTCCTAAAATCCGACTTTTTAATCTATTTCTATACTTTCCAGCGCCCGCTCCATTGCAACCTCTTTAATGCCGGGTACTTTCAGCCCTTCGGCGCGGAACACGGAGACATCCGTCATCCCTAATATACCCAGGAAAGCCTTTAAATACGGTGCGACGAAATCGTTCGCCGCGCCCGGGCCCTCTGAGTACACACCGCCCGACGACATGGCGATGTAGATCTTCTTCCCGTTTACCAAGCCTATAGGGCCTGTTGCGCTATAGCCAAACGTGATGCCCGCACGGGTGATATGGTCTATCCAGGCTTTTAGTGATGAGTGTATGGTGAAGTTGATAAGCGGCGCCCCAATGACGATGACATCAGCGGCAAACAGCTGCTTAACCAGGGTGTCGGACAGGTGAATTGCCTCCTTTTGCTCACCAGTTAGCTGGTCGGCGGGGGTGAAAAATGACTGCAGTACCAGTGGATTTAGGTGAGGTATGTCCATAGCGACCAGGTCAAGTTCATCTACCCTGCTGCCCGGATACTTGTCCTGTATTCTTTCGACGATGGCGTTGCCCAGTTTGATACTGTACGATGCGGCGCCCTGTATGCTTGATTTTAAATGAAGTATGTTTTTCATAGTGTGCTTGTTTAATTAACAAGGACAAAACTATGGTTAGCTACTGACAAAAAGTGCGTAGTTACCCAAAGGTAAGCGGTTACATTAAGGTAAGTACGTACCTTTGACGGTATGAAAGTTATTAAAGATGAGGGCCTTCCGACCAGAGTTGAATGTGCCAGTTCGCTTAAGCATGTAATTGACGCGCTGTATGTGCTCAACGGCAAATGGCGCCTGCCATTAATATTATCGCTGATGCATGCCTCTAAACGCTTTAACGAGATTCAGCATGAGGTTGAGGGTATATCATCAAAGGTATTGGCTAAAGAGTTAAAGGATCTCGAATTGAACGGCTTTACCAAGCGCATTGTATACCCCACCACCCCGGTCACCATTATGTACGAATCAACCGAATACAGCCATACTTTGAAGAACGTACTGGCAGAGCTTAGCGCCTGGGGCGAGCAGCATAGAGAGCGGATTAAAGAGAGTATGCGGAAGCAATCTTAGTGGTGTAAGCCGGCAGCAAATTAGCTAACTATCGTTTGTTTGTTTCACGCGCGTGTGACACAGATGAAACAAGTGAAACACGATTTTAAATCAATTACCTGATTATAAGATGATTACTAAAACTGAGTGAAACAAAATGAAACAAGATTTTTTGTCAAATTCCTGATTTATAAGCCATTACGAAATGATAAAAAAATGCAAAAAATGAAACAAAAAAGCTCACTAATTTATAATCTACTGTTTCTGAGCTTGTTATAAATACACCTTTTTTTGAGACTGGGATTATAAATTGCCGACTCCCGGATGTTTATCACTTTCCCGCTTCATAACTCTTCGGATCCATTGCCGTAGGCGACCAATTTCTGAAAAACTCCATTACCTTTTTTTGCTGTGGCCGTTACCTTCTTCAAGGTAGGCAGAGTTTTGGGTATGCAAGCGCTTACCTTTACTATCTAAAACCACAAATACCGGGTAGCCAAAGCGTTGTGGGTATTCAAGCTCGGCCAGTAGTTTTTCATTCTTGTTTTCAGGGCTGTAATTTACGTGTACTACTTCGTAGTTGGCGCGCAGGTATTTGTCTAACTCTGGGTCTGCTTTCACCAGGTCGTTAAAGTAAATGCACCAAATGCACCAGTTACCCCCAATTTGCAGCAGCACATTTTTTTTGCCGGCTGCCCTCTTTACTGCTGCCGCTATGTCGGCTTTCGCGTCAGCATTGGGGTGATATAATTTGGTAGTATCTGTAGGCCGTATGGGTTTTGCTGTGGCGGTTGCTGTTTGCGCTTTGGCTGCAAAGCTTAGAGCTACAAAAGCTACGATGATGATTAATATCCTATTCATATCGGTAAATATTAAAAGCTAAAGATAATTATTTAGAGCTTAACACAAACCTTCATATCACCCGCAAAAAAAGAGCCGCCCCAACTACGGGACGGCTCAAACCTAAACCAACATTACTTTGAAAACACTCTTTTAACCGGTAGGTCCTAAGTCCGGGGTTCACTCTCACAAATCAAACCCAAATTACCCGCAGACTTTCGGACATCCCAATAAACATCTTTATAATTCCGGTATTTCCCCGGCCCGGGCGCTAATCACAAAACCCTAACTCACCTCGCGCCGCGGACCATGGGAACATCCCGAAAAAATTATTTTACAGCTATCTCTCTGGTTTGAAATTTAGCTTCTTCTTTCTTAGCGATAGTTAACTTTAAGATACCGGCTGTGTAGTCGGCCTCAATTTTTGTTTGGTCGGCACTTTCAGGTAAAGTAAATGATCTTGAAAATGCGTTAAAGCTAAACTCGCGCTTGGTAATTTTTTTGTTCTCGTCCGCAGTTTCTGCTTTTTTGTCAGCCGATACGCTCAATACACTTTTATCCAGGCTGATCTTAATGTCCTCCTTGTTTAGGCCCGGTATGGCTAACTCCACATCAAACTGGTTATCATTTTCAAATATGTTTGCTGCAGGCACGCGGCTTGCCGCTTTCTCGCTTAAAAACGAATCATTTAACAATGAATACACGTCGTTAAAAAAAGGGTTGTTTTTTTGTTCTTTGGCAAATTTTACTAAAGTCATGGTCTTATATCTTTTTAATTTTTAATTATTGTTACTTTGTATAAGCTTAATCAATTGGTATACCAATGGCCAATTGACGAATACAATGCGACAATTTGTCGCTTTTAATGTTTATAAACCGACAAAATGGCATTTAATGACTGAAAAACTCACAGATTATAGGTTCCGTACCGTTATACCTATCCGCTTCTCGGATATAGATGCGGTTGGTCACGTTAACAACGCTATTTATTTAACCTACTTTGAAATAGCGCGTTTTGCCTATTGGAAAGAAGCTGTAAATTGGAATTTGAGCGAGCACGGCGTAATTGTAGGCCGCAGCGAGGTTAATTACTTAAAACCTGTAAACTTACATGACCAGATTGCCTGTTATGTGCGTGTAGTACGCATTGGCAACAGCAGTTTTGACGTAATGCAGGTTTTGGTGAGGATAACGCCCAGTGGCGAAGAGATATGCACTACCGGCAAAACGGTATGCATCAGCTATGATTATAAGGCTAATAAATCGGTACCTATACCCATAGCAGAGCGCGAGAAGATGATAGCTTACGACGAGCCGAGGCTGATACTGAACACGAATTAAACTTAAGGCCGTTTTGACAAAGCATCGACAGATTTAAGAAAGTCCGGAATGCGGTGTTTTCCCTTCAGGTTTGTAATCAGCGCTACAGCTGCGCGGTTAGAAACACCGATTGCAGAAACATATAGCGGCTTTTTACTCTGCCCGCGACAGACTTCTGTAACGGTTAAACTATTGCGTTCAAAAGAATTTTTTGCAACACCTATTACGGGCACTAATTTATTTAAGGCTTCCCAAAGTTTCCCGCCCAACCCAAATTCCCTTGAATTGTCAACGTAAACATGGCCATCAATAATAATTACAGCCAATTTCCCTTTATCAACTTTGTCAAGCAGTTTTAACAAACAAGGTAACTCCCGCTTATAAAATTGCCCGGCCTGATAATCTTCTATATCATCAACATATACTATTTCGGTAAATTTAATTTCCTCTGATGGTAATTCTATTCCTGTACCAGCTACTTTGGTCGTCTTATTAGTATAACAAACATCTAGCGCTAAGCAAATTGAATAAGGTTGCAACCCGCGATCTTCTTGATAAGTTATATTACCTTGCTCATCCCACCGTTTGTAAAGCCCGTACGATGTGTTATAAGCCTTGAAATACTCTTCTGAAAGCTGGCCGTTTTGATGGTAAGATCTTTGCGCGCCACCGATATGACCGTCTGTAAACTCGTCTTCACACACTAACGAACCATTTACGTATTCTACTATCGTCCCGGTGAACGGCTTTTCCTTATAATGAAGTATCTCTCCGCCACCGGCATCAAAACCTTTATTTTGCAAATCTTCATAAACTACTCTCAAGCTCTTATCCGGGGCATTGAGGAAATCCGAATCTGGATAATTGTCGATTAACGGCATGGGTGCTAATGTGCCAAAATGTTTCGACTGAAAAGTGAAGCGACCAACAAGCCGGAGCATAATTTTGAACACGGCCAACAAAGCGTACATAGTTAAATTTTATCGTTCCTATATACCAACAGCAGAGCGCGAGCGGATGATAGCTTACGACGAGCCGAGGCTAATACTGAACACGAATTAGTAAGTTAGCGTAATTTATTTTTCGGCTACTTCACGTTTGTCAAACATCCTAACTACAGCATAGGCAAACGGAATGATGAGTGTGAAAGCTATTTCTCGGGGACCGAAGTTAAGATCTAAAATAAGTATAAATAGGGCGCAAAAAAACCAAATGGCTCCCATAGCCAGGAACAAATTCTTAAGAAAATTGATAAACATATGCTTTATCTTTAAGTTAGGTTGAACCAAAGATACTATTATTACTTAAACAAAAAACGCCCCGGTTGTTAAGCCGGAGCGTATTAAATACTTCGTTAATAAAACGCTTTCAACCTCACTTTCCTATCTGGAACACGGCGTTTATCTGGAAGCTTAATTTAATCTTTTTAAAGTCGATATCAGACGGCGCCACTTCTCTTACATCAGCAGCCATTGTTTTAAACATTACGGCACGCGGCTGCGGATAGTTGCTCATATCGTTTTCAGAAATGGTTAATACATTCCCCAATGTTTCGCCCAGGCCCTGTAGCAGGTAAGTGGCTTTAGTTTTGGCAGACATTAACGCTTTTAGTTTCAAATCATTTTTAAGCTGATCGGCTTTCGAATAATCGTAGCTATCAATGTTAGTGTTTTGAATACCCTTGGGATCAATTTTGCTCAAAATCTGGTTAAACTTATTCAGATCGTTAAACTTAATACCATATTGTTTTGATGCCAAAAAATCAGGATTTTTCTTTTTCTGATAGATATTACTGTATGCCCAAAGGTTGTTTACCGTAAAATCCTCTTTAGCTATGCCGGCCTGCAGCACTGCAGTTTCCAGTTGTTTTTCTAACTGATCAATAGTTATTTTCTTTTTACCGTCAAGATATTCTTGCAGGGATATAGAAACGTTTATAATATCAGGGGTAACTTCCTGTTCGGCAGTACCGGTAACTTCAATTTTGCGGCGCAGGTCAACATTTTGTGCAAATGTAGTGTAAGTAGCAAGGGTAAATGCGGCCAGTATAAATAGCTTTTTCATAAATAAATATATTTTGTTGTATAGAACAAATAATACGTTTAAAGTTTAATAAACGCTACAATAATAATGTACTACGCTAAGGTTAAACGGGTTAAATACTGGCCGTACTCGTCGTCCATAAGTACTTCCATACGGTAACCGGCCTCTGTGGCAATTTGCTGCAAGGTGCGTTCGTCTACATAAAGCCAGTTAAACCATTCCGTTTTTTCGTTTTTGTAGCTATATTGATATTCAATTTCGCCGTAGTAGCCTTGCTTGGGCAGGTTACCCTCATACAGGTACGCAATGTCTGACGTGTCGAACAAGAGCTGTCCATCGGGTTTAAGCAAAGTTTTTAAATGCTGCAGCAATTCTTTCAACCCTTCAATGGTGCCTGCCAGCCCCATACCGTTCATCAACATCAATAAGGTATCAAATTTTTGTTGCGTAAATTCAAAAATATCGCCCTGTATTGCCTTAGCCACGCCCCTGGCCTGCATTACCGTGGCACATAGCGCCGAAATGTCAAGTGCGGTGACGTCAATTTTCCAGTCCTGCAACAACAAGGCATGGCTACCCGCCCCGGCGCCTATATCAAGCACATTACCCCGGCACTGCTCAAGCGCCATCCATTCAAGGTCGGGCATATCATCCTCACTTCTAAAGTAGGTTGCTACGGGCATTTCTTCAGGTTCGCCGTATTTGTTATTGATCCAAAGTTTGGTATCAGTATTACTTTGGTGATAATCAAATATCGCTCGGCCTAAAACATCATTCATAGAAAACAAAATTGGATACAAATTTATCAAAACATAGTGTTTAGTAAGCTGTTAACTTATAGCAATCGACTACCCCCTCGCATTTATTGCTATAAAGCTGTTACAAACACAACAGTGTCAATCATTTGGCTATATTTACTTAACCTATATGAAAAAGCCTTTATTACTATTTGCGATAATTACCTTATTTGCATTAAATGCCTGCAAAAAAGACGACTCGTCTATCAAGGATCAATATACCAAATTGATAGTGGGCACCTGGAAATCTACCCAGCTTAACACCAAGGTTTATGATTTAAGCTCTAATGAACTGTTAAAGGACTCGACTACTACCTATGAGGGAGAATTTTCGGCCAGATCATTTAACGAGGTTTATGACATTAACAATAACACGTTTAGTGTTACATACAGCCGTAAAATCGGCGCTTCGGTAGCTACTGCCGACACCACATCATATGCTACCTATACTATTTTAGGTAATAACTTAACATTGAAGCAACGCATTGGCGGCACCCAAACCAAGCCGATACTTGTACTAAATACAACTGCTATGTGCTTGCAATACACGTTTACGGGTATGCTTAACCCAACTTGGGGACTTGAAGCAGGGGTGACTTATAAAATAACGCAGTCTACCAATTACAAAAAACTATAGTTTTAAGCTCGGCGCAGCTGGCGCACCAGTTGACGATGCCTTTTTGAGGCGTAATAGTCGTTAGTGACCAATATGGCATGTATTACGCCGGGGATCCAGAAAAACAGGGTAAGTATGATACTTAAAATAAAGGCACCTATGCGCCCGGTACTAAAAACGGCTAGTGGTGGTAATATTATACAAAAGAAATAACGCATATTAATAATCTTATACCGTTTAGACAACCTGCTACATTATAAGTTACAGTTTAGTGGGAATCTATTCGTTTTTTCTTAAGTCGCCAGGTTAGGCGCTTACCCCAGCTATCAAACTTACCGCCGGCGATTAGCGCGCCGCCAATCCCTAAAATAAATATCATAATAACGATGAATACGCGCACTCCTTCCGAAAAAAACTCTCTCATAATGTGTTTCTGCTTACAGAACACCTACTTGACAATCTTCGTGCCCGCTATTGCGATCAGGCGATATTTTACGAATAAAGTAAATTGTCTATATTACTTTGAGGATTTGATCTTGGTACCGCGTCCAATAATAAGGTAAACTAAGGGCCCTATGAATGCTATAAATAGCACCACAAGCACCCATAATAACTTGGTTGTCGAATCTTTAAAATCAGAACGTACAATGTCTATGATACAAAGGAGCGGAAGAAGTGCAGACAGGATCGAGATTAAAATTATCTCCTGTCCGGAGATTTCAAAAAAGGCTAAGGTCATTATGCTTGTAGTTTACTGTTGCGCCCGATGGTTAGGTATAATAACGGACCTATGACTGCTATGAATAAAACAACAAGGCCCCATAATAACTTGGTTGTCGAGTCTTTAAAATCAGACCGGATGATATCAACCAGGCAATAAAGTTTAAGTAGTAAATAACCAACAACAAATAGTATTAATACCAGTTCAGGCATTCCTAATCCCATGATAGTTATGTTTCTACCAAATTACATTTTATATTTGATGTTAGCCTGATTATTGCGGTAAATTTGCTGCACTACTACATATGAAAATATTTCAGCAACAAATACAGCTCAGACAGGTACGACGTGGATTTCATTTAATAACTGCCGAGATTTTGCAATCGCTGCCGCAGATAGCAGAAATTAAGATGGGTATGTGCCAGGTATTTATTCAGCACACGTCGGCATCCTTAACCGTCAATGAAAATGCCGACCCTACCGTGCGTAAAGATTTTGAGATGTATTTTAGCAAAGCAGTGCCCGAAAACGACTCCGACTACATGCACGACGATGAGGGCCCAGACGATATGCCGGCTCACCTAAAAGCATCCATGCTGGGCAGCTCTGTAATGATCCCTATATCCAATGGCAGGTTTGCCTTAGGGATATGGCAGGGTATTTACTTGTGCGAACACCGTAACTATGGCGGCAACCGCAGCTTGATGATTACCGCCTGGGGCGAGTGAATTGTATATTGCTATAGTCAATAAGCCTATCCCATATAGAACTTTTCCCGGTACCCGGTCGGTGTCATACCAACGCTTTTTCTAAAGATCTTTCTGAAGGCTTTCGGGTCGCTGTAGCCCGAGTTGATCATCACCTCCGTCATTTGCTGATTGGTCTCAATAAGCAGCTTTTTGGCAGCTTCGATACGGGTTTGCTGCAGGTACTCGATTGGTGTTATGCCGGTTGCATGCTTAAAGCGCCGGGCAATGTTTCTACGGCTTGAAGGCAGGTCCTTAATCAGTTCTTCTATAGTGCCCGCGCTTTGATAATCGGCTTCTATTGATCGTTGCGCTTTGGTCACCAATTCATCATTATGCTCTTGAACAGGCGAAAACGTGCTGAAATAGGACTGCTGCTCCCTATCCATATCAATAGAGAATAACTTTGCGGTACGTACGGCAATATCTTTACCGCAATATTTTTGCAACAAATGCAGCATCAGGTGAAAGCTTGACGTAGAGCCTCCGCTTGTATACAAACCACCATCGCCGGTAACCACCTTATCTGCCTGTAGCTTAACTGTCGGAAAAAAGTTAGCGAACTGCTTACAGGCATCAACATGTGTGGTGGCCTGCCTGTGGTTCAATAACCCTGTCGCGCCTAGCAAAAAAGCGCCGGTGCAAACGCAGGCCAGCTCTGCCCCTGCCTTAAATTGCTGCTGCAGCCAGGGCACATATTTTTGGTTTTCAAATACCGCCTGTGCAATATCCACCGACACAAAGGCCGGTATGAAAACAATGTCCTGCTTTTGCGAATCAAGTATAGAACGCACGGGGTAGCCGTTAAATTCTAACATCCGTTCGCCATTGTCTGTGCCCGAATTATATAGGCTAATATCAAAGGCCGGCTGCTTGCCGTCGGCGATATAAAACCGGTTAACGCTTTCAAAAACGTCAAGTATGGCTGCTACGCTCAGCAAGCGGTACTGATCGCTTAACAAAATGGCTAATTGTTTCATCGTTTTATAATTGGTGTTGTAAAGATATAAAAATGTCTCGAATACCCCCTAAGGTTGACATTTATGCACGTCATATAAGCTACTATTACTACTTACCTTAGCATTCACAAAACAATCACCAATAATTAAACAACCCACAACATGGCAACTATCAATCCGTACCTTAACCTTCCTGGCAACACAGAAGAAGCTTTCAATTTCTACAAATCGGTATTTGGCGGCGAATTTTCAGTCGTAAGCCGCTTTAAAGACACCGAGCACGGCGTAAACATGCCGGCAGAGGATCAGGACAAAGTAATGCACATATCGTTACCCATTGGTCAAAACGTTTTAATGGGTACAGACGCGCTTGAATCGGCCGGTCATTTTGTAACGATTGGCGATAACATTAGCATTTCTATCTCAACAGATAGCGTCGACGAAACTAACCAGTTGTTTGACGCCTTATCGGCAGGTGGTAAAGTCGAGGTGCCCGTTCAGAAAATGTTTTGGGGAGCGTGGTTCGGTATGTTTACCGACAAGTTCGGCATTAAATGGATGATCAACTACGACGAAAAATAATCACAGTAACAATCACCTAAACCGTGTGCTTCGCCATACGTGGCGAAGCACTTTAATATTAACTCCATGAACAATTTAGTAGCAGAATTAGAAGAAGCAAAAAGCGGTATACTTAAAGCTGTAGCTGCAATTAGCCGGGATAAATTTAACACCGTTCCTTTTAAAGATAGCTGGACAGCCGGGCAAGTGTCTGACCATTTATTGCAATCGTTAGGGGTTGATGTATTATATGGAACAACCGAAACAACAGACCGCGCGCCCGATCAAAATGTAGCCCCGCTAGCTTCGGCTTTTTTAGATTTTACGATCAAAATGAAATCACCTGATTTTATTTTACCCGGCGACGGCCCTCATGATCAACAGGCTTTCTTAACAGACTTTGACAACACATTTAATAAGCTAATAACTGCCGCCAAAACGCTTGACCTTAGCCAAACCTGTCTTGATTTTAAAATGCCGGTAATGGGCGCTTTAACCCGTTTAGAGTTTCTGTGGTTTTACGTATTTCATACCAAAAGACATACCAACCAGTTGCAAAATATAGCTAAGGCTTTAGCCTGATAAAGACACCATGATTGTAGAAGTTTTTAAAACCGACGTTAACGAGATTGAGCTGTGCCACAGCCTGATCAGCCAGGTGCATGCGCATTACCCTAACAGCAGGGTTAACTTTGATATGGAAGACTGCGACAAAATACTAAGGGTTGAGGCGGAGCTGATTGCTCCCGAAAAAATAATAGAAATTTTAAACGCTAATGGCTATTCTTGTGAAGTTTTAGTTTGATAGCCTTATCCGCCTACCCAACAATGAATTTTAAGAAGGTCCTTTCTATAATAAAGCAATCACTTAATGGCGAAAACCAGGACTACACGCAAGGCAGCATCCGCCGGGCGGTGTTCTTGCTGGCTGTACCCATGATCCTGGAGCTAAGCCTTGAAAGCGTTTTTGCCTTGGTAGATATGTTTTTTGTAGGCAAACTTGGCGAAAACGCCATAGCTACCGTCGGGTTAACCGAGTCTGTAATTACCATAGCGTACTCCATAGCTATTGGCCTAAGTACCGGCGCAGGCGCTTTGGTAGCCCGCCGCATAGGCGAGAAAAACCCGGAAGGCGCAGCACATGCGGGCGCACAGGCAATGTTGGTAGGTCTTGGCGTATCTATATTAATAACCATAGCAGGTATGGTTTACGCGGGCGAAATTTTATCGCTAATGGGCGCCAGTGCGACAGTAGTGGCAGAGGGCGCCATTTTTACCCGAATCATGTTTGGGGGCAGTGTGGTTATTATACTGATTTTTTTGATCAACGGCATCTTTCGCGGCGCGGGCAATGCGGCCATGGCCATGAAAAGCCTTTGGATAGCCAGCATAACCAATATTATTTTATGCCCTGTGCTGATACATTTTTTTGGTTTAAAGGGGGCTGCCATTGCTACGGTTACCGGCCGCAGTGTTGGTGTGCTGTACCAGGTTTATCACTTGATAAAAGGGAATGGCATCCTAAAATTCACTGCGCACCATTTTAAATTTGATGCACCAATTATAAAATCCATCGTCAACATATCATGGCCTGCCACGCTGCAGTTTGTCATAGCCAGCGGTAGTTGGATATTTGTGGCCAAACTGGTAGCAGAAACCGGCGGAACAGCGGCTTCTGCAGGTTATCAGATAGCTATACGCAATGTAGTATTCTTTATTTTGCCGGCATGGGGTTTAAGCAATGCGGCGGCCACCTTAGTTGGGCAAAACCTGGGAGCCAAAGAAATTGAACGTGCCGAAAAAAGCGTTATCATCGCCGCGAAATATAATGCCATTTTTATGGGCGGTGTAATGGCGCTGTTTCTGTTTTGTGCCGACCCGATCATTAAGCTGTTTACTAACGATGCCGAGGTGATTAGTTATGGCGTACGTGCCCTGCGCATCTTTGCAAGCGCTTATGTGTTTTACGGAGTGGGCATGGTAATGACCCAGGCGCTGAACGGTGCCGGCGATACTAAAACGCCTACCTGGCTAAACTTGGTTTGCTTTTGGTTAGTTCAGATTCCGTTGGCTTACACGCTTTCTAAAGTATTTGATCTTAAGGCCACGGGCGCCTTTATATCTATACCAGTTGCCGAGACCTTGCTGGCCTTAGGGGCCTGGTACTTTTTTAGGCGGGGGAAATGGAAACAAATCAAGGTATAAAACAAGAAAAGCCCTTAATATTAATTAAGGGCTTTTTCTTTAAAAGTTTCTTTATATTATAATATACACCAAAGCAGATCAATCGCAATTACAACCACTACTATCCAGTTAAGGATAACAATGCCGACGGGTTTTTCTGGATAGGGGTCTTTGTCTAAATATTCCATAGCTATAATTATTATACCGATTATACGCAATAGTATCGCCATTGGTTATAGTAAATGAAAAATACTTTCTTTTTTTTTGTGGCCCCCTTATCAATCAAATAAGTTACGGTATTTTGGTAGCCGATAAACTAAAATCTTTTTAAATTTGAACCTAAAGAAGTACTAACCCCCTTACTTGTAAAACCAATATTATGAAATACACATTGATATTAGCCAGCTTAGTGTTAGCATCGCCGGCCATTGTAAAGGCGCAAACTAACAGCGCTGCAATCAGGCAGGCAAATCTGGAAGCTACAAACCCTACCAACGCCGAAGTTTTTACCCCCATACCCAACCCGGTTACCCCGGCAAAAACCATAGGCAACGCCCCCTCTGATGCTATCACCCTGTTTAACGGAAAAAATCTGGATGAGTGGGTATCGCCTAAGGATCAATCGGCAGCTAAATGGACCATTAATGGCGATGTATTAACAGTTAACAAAGCCGCCGGCGATATTGAAACCAAACGTAAGTTTGACAGCTTTCAATTACACATTGAATGGAAAATACCTACCACCATTACAGAGAAAGGCCAATCGCGTGGTAACAGCGGGATCTTCCTATCGGGTAAATACGAGATACAGGTATTAGACACTTATAATAACGAAAATAAAACCTACACCAACGGTATGGCAGGCAGCGTTTACCGCGAGTCTATCCCACTGGTTAACCCTGCAAAACCGGCCGGCGAATGGAATGTTTACGACATAGCTTATACCGCTCCGGAATTTAATGAGGATGGTTCGCTTAAATCTGCAGCGCGTGTTACTATATTTTTTAACGGGGTATTGGTGCAAAACAATGTTATTATAAAAGGTGGCACATCAACCGGCACCAAGCATGTTTATAGCAAGCATGGGGCAGCTTCGATAAGGCTGCAGGCACACGGCGACAAGAGCGATCCGGTAAGCTACAGAAACATTTGGATAAGAGAATAACTGCTATAAAATCAGGAAAGGCAGCAACAAAATTGCTGCCTTTTTCTGTTGTGAAATATTAATGAAATTCTAATGCATTTTAATTGCAACTAATTCAATTAGTTACTACATTTAACAATATATTAACACAATAACGGTAAGCATAAAACGTATTAGCCGTATAAAAAATTAAACCGCAGCCTATTGATAGCACTTTGACTTTTTTTCACCCTTTAATTTGACCCTTTAAATTAGCACAACAATGAATTACAGACTGAAGTTAGCCGACGGTACTACTCAACTCATTGAAGTTACTGCAGGTTATTTTAAAAACTTGCGTGTGTGGACAGTTAAAGTAAACGGTAAAGCAGCTATGCTTTATAAACTAGGCAGCGAGTGGATGCAGCGTAATGAAGATTACCTGGATACTAACACGCTAAAAGCCATAGGCGAATTGATTGATAATATGATCACGCCGCCCGGTCAACCCTCGGTCGCGTAATAACACTATTTTTTCTGAACATTTTCCTCAATATCGTATATCACCTTATAATGGTGACATATCCCGATACTTGTGCCCGGCCATGTTTGGGGTCTATTATATAATAGTATACCCCAACCGGCAAATAGTCGCCGTTCATGCGCCCATCCCATGGTTTATTATAGCTTATTGACGAATATACCCTTTGCCCATAGCGGTTAAATACCGTAATGGCTGCGCCCTCATAAGCCTGTAAATTCTTTATTTCCCAGGTGTCGTTAATACCATCGCCGTTAGGGGTAAATGTATTGGGGATGCCCGGCACCTTGAGTACCACTACCGTAACATTATCTTCGACACTGCAAGCATCGCCCGGCGAACCATCTTCTGTTGTAACTTTTAGTGTATAGGTTGTTGTATTTTCAAGTGCAGCCACCGTTGGGTTGGGTATAGTAGCGTCACTTAATCCCGTTGATGGTGTCCACAAATATTTCAAGTTGGTGCCTGTAGCTATTGCATTAAGCGATGTTTTAACGCCGGCTAAAATATATATGGTTGCCCCTGCATCGACATTAGTTGGTATGGGTTTTACCAATATCGTGTCAATAATCTCATCAACGCAAGCCGTACCTGAACTGCTTGTATAAGTACATTTTATAATAACCGGCCCAATCCCCGCGGCTTTAGGGTCAAATATATTACCCTTAACGCCCGGGCCCGAAAATTGCACCGTACCCGGTATGCCGGTAGTTTCTTTGAAATGCTCATGAAGCTTTATTATGCCATTATTAAGGCAAATAATTGCGGGCGGCGTAAACTGCAAAATCGGGCTTGCCAAAATGGTAACTACCTGCTCAGAAATGGCCTGGCAATCTCCGGCGGCACCTGTGTAAGCCACCATTCGCACTTTGTAAGTTGCACTTGCACGAGGGTACATTACAGCCGGGAATTTAAAAGAGTAAACTTTATCCGGTCGTGGTTCATCATCGGTTATGTCCGGCATTGTAGTGTTACGATCAGCATCAAAAAACCATTCTAATTTGGTTACATTACCGGCACTTGCGGTAGCCTTATTAATAAATAACCCCGGCTGATTGGCGCAGATAGCATCTTTACCGGGTACTTCAAATTTTGGTATCGGGAAACCGTTTACCTGTAATTGTTTCTCTTTAAAAAATTCGCAGCCATCAGCTGTTTGTACAGTAAGTTTTATGGTATACAGCGCCGTACGGCTAAAATGATGCTGCGGGTTTTGAAGGTTTGAAGTATTATCAGCTACCGAAGCATCACTATCCTCAAAATTCCACTTGTAAATCAAACCGCTGTTGCTGCCACCAACAAAGCTGCTATCCTTAAATTGGGCGAAATAATCCGCGTAGCAAACTTCAGGTAATATAAAATTGACCGCAGGCAGGGCATTAATTCTGACAGGATAAGTCCGGGTACGCATGCACCCTTTATCGGTAGTTGTAGTAAGCGTAACATTATACGTTCTTGCGGCGACAAATGTATGGACAAAGGGTGTCGCATCGGTTTTTGAAACCGTTTGGCTACCGTCGCCAAAATCCCATACCCGGCTAACGATATTACCTTCAATACTGGTTGATATATCAGTAAATGTGATAACTTGTGTTTCGCAGGCCGGAATTGAATATCTAAAATCGGTATTAACAGGCCTTATTACATTTATATTTTTCGTTGCCACGACCGACTGGCAGCCGACCCTATTTGTTACCGTTAATGTAACCGTTTTGATGCCCGCACTGGTATAAGCGTGGGTCGGAGTTCTTTCGGTTGATTCTGTCCCGTCGCCAAAAGTCCACAGATAGGAGGAGATAGCGGCAACTTGCGCTGTAGATGATTCGTTAAAAACTGTTGGCTCCATACAAATCTCGTTGGGCATATCAATAACCGCTTTTGGCAATGGCCCAACAGTAAGCGCCAGGTAATTTGAAGACACGACACAAGGTGGCGAGTCTATGTTCCCCGCATCGGCAGTAACCATTCTATAATTATAAACACCCGGTGCAGCAGGCACCGCAATAGCTATTGATGTGTTGGTGTCGGCCGGCCTTAAGTCAACCCATCCGTTGGGCGTCAACCTTTGAAACTTTACAGCATAGCCACTTGGTATAGGGGTTGTTGCGCGCATGGTTACGCGTTCTTGTACGCCTTCGCAAAAAATCGCGTCAGCTCTATCCAACGCTACAGTTATCACTGCTCCGTAAGGCCTAAATTCAATATCATCTATAGCCAGATCATTGCCCCCGCCCCCCGGCGCATTATTGATCATTTTTAAAACTACAGTTTGGACATTAGCCGGCGTTTTAAAAGCAAAGCGATATTGTTCCCAGGTATCTGTAGCAAAAACGTTGTTAGTATTACCGCCGCCTAAAAAGTTACCGCTTAAATCTTCTATTGTAAAAGTTACGTTTGGCAATATGCCGTTAGTACGCCTTAAAATATTTTTTATCCAGGCCGAAAATTGAAACTCAGTACCACCACAAAGCCCGGTGACGGTACGCGTGTAAAATAACCCCGGTTGATAACTGGCGTTAACAATCATCATCATACCGTTAGTATCGCCGGTATGATCCCGGGTTTGTACCCAGGCGGTGTTCATGCCAATGGTACTATTGGCAATAGTATAGTCATTATCTTCGGGCGATTTGTTAACATAAAAATAGTCTGTATACCCCGAGTCGGGCTTAAGTGGGCCGGCATATTGAGAACTACCACTGCCAAAGGTTATTTTAACTATGGGGTCGCCAAAACTTTGTGCGTTGCCTTTATAACTAACCAATAAAACTGCCGAGCAAATGATAACAATAGCGCATAAAAACCTAATATGTAATATCGTCCTAACAACAGGTAGCATAGTATCCTCTCTGCACTTTATAAATGGTACGTTAAATATACTATATTCAGTCGACACTTAACCTTTAGCCGCTTCTCTGTTCCTATCAAAATTATTTTTATATTTATGTACTTACTAGCTTAATTACTGGCACGCTGATTTGTGTAAATAAATGAGAAGATTACTTTTATCAGTATTTGCCTGTAACCCGTCTATGGGGTCGGAAGATGGTAACGGATGGAACTGGGCCGTTGGTTTAGCGGCCAAAGGTTATAATGTACACTGCCTAACACGCAGTATAAATCGCGAAGGTATCGAGGCTTTCCCTAAGCCCGAGAATGTGACTTTCCATTACATTAAGATGCCGCCGTTTTCAGAAAAAATATTTCACGGCACAACTAACGGTCTTTATTTTTACTACATGGCGTGGCAATGGCTGGCCTACAAAAAAGGCAAATCCCTTCACCGGCAACAAAAGTTTGACATGGCACATCATGTCACCTGGGGTAGCCTGCAAATGGGCTCATATCTTTACAAGCTGGATATTCCGTTCGTATTTGGACCGGCTGGTGGCGGGCAAACCGCTCCAGAGGCATTTAAAAGCTATTTTAAAGACCACTGGGCGGCAGAAGTTAAGCGCGAAAAGGTAAGCAATATCATGGTTAAATATAACCCAGCGTGCAAAACGATGTTAAAACTGGCATTTGCGGTTTTAGTTTCCAACCCGGATACAATGGCACTGGCGAAATCTATTGGAGCTAAAAACTGCCACCTTACATTAGATACTGCCTTGCCTGATGATTTCTATCCTAAAGAATTAAAAATAAAATCGCCCCGGGCAGGTACCTTAAAATTGCTTTGGGTGGGCCGGTTTATGCCACGTAAAGGTGTACCCTTGGTACTTGAGGTAATGGAAAAGCTTAAGGACTATCCGGGCATAACGCTAACTGTTGTAGGTTATGGCGAAATGCAGGAGGAAATTGAAAACCTGATTGTGCAATACGGTTTGCAAGATACAGTAACCCTAACCGGCAAAGTTCCATTTGAGCAAGTAAGAGGTTTCTATGAGTCGCACGATGTTTTCTTTTTCACTTCGCTGCGCGACTCCAATGGCGTTCAGTTAATTGAGGCTATGGCATTCGGCATGCCCGTAGTAACGCTTAATCTGCACGGACAGGCTATTGTAGTAAGCGACAAAACGGGCATACGCTGTAGTGCAGAGTCGCCGGCTATTGCGGTAAAAGAACTAACACAGGGTGTATTATCTCTATATAACAATCCGCTATTGGTCAGTGCCATGAGCAAGGAAGCTGCAATATATGCAGCTAAACAAAAATGGCCAGAAAAAATTGAGGATACGATAATTAACTACTATCCTTTTTGATAGCTCAGGGTTACCGCCGAGTGCCCTACTTTGGCACCCAATAAAGGGTTAAGCTTTTTAAGTACTACCCTGACGCTAATAGCAAATGGATATTGTTGTACTATCTGATTTATAACAGCCTGCGCAACAGTTTCTATCAGTTTGCGGTTAATTTTCATTTCCTCGCACACCATATCATATAGCCATTCGTAATTTACCGTATTGTCCAGGTTGTCTTCCATCGTATCTGCGGCAGGCGTAAACTCAACATCAATATCAACCAAAAAATGGTTGCCTATTTTTTGTTCTTCGGCATAAAAACCATGATAAGCAAAAAAAGCTGCGCCGTGTAATGATACGATCATGCTTCAAAGTTATTATTTTAGGTTGATTTAAGGGCGGCTTAATAAGGATGTTGGTAGAATAACAACTTGATATCTGGTTAACTTAATTGATGACTAGCTATATTTACAACACCAAATATAAGCTATGCGTAAAACAGACCTTTTTGAATCGCCGGATTATTACCTATTGGACGAATTATTAACAGACGAGCACAAGCTGATACGTAAAACCGTGCGCGACTGGGTAAAAAAAGAGGTGAGCCCTATTATTGAAGACTACGCGCAGCGCGCCGAATTTCCGAAACAGCTTTTGAAGGGCCTGGCTGACATAGGCGCATTTGGCCCTACTATACCCGAACAATACGGCGGTTTAGGGCTTGATTACATGGCTTACGGCATTATCATGCAAGAGATTGAGCGTGGCGATTCGGGGATCCGTTCTACGGCCTCGGTACAAGGCTCTTTAGTGATGTACCCTATTTATGCTTACGGATCTGAAGAACAGAAACATAAATACCTGCCAAAACTTGCCAGCGGCGAGCTTATGGGTTGCTTTGGATTAACCGAGCCCGACCATGGCTCTGACCCGGGAGGCATGACCACCAATTTTAAAGATGCCGGAGACCACTACCTGCTTAACGGTGCAAAAATGTGGATCTCGAACGCGCCTTTTGCTGACATAGCTATTGTTTGGGCAAAAAATGACGCGGGAAAAATACAAGGATTAATAGTTGAGCGCGGTATGGAAGGTTTTACAACGCCAGAGACCCATAACAAATGGTCGCTGCGCGCATCGGCCACCGGCGAATTGGTGTTTGATAATGTAAAAATACCCAAGGAAAATTTATTACCGAACGTTACAGGTTTAAGAGGCCCGCTGGGATGCTTAAATCAGGCGCGCTATGGCATTGCGTGGGGCGCCATCGGCGCTGCTATGGACTGCTATGATACTGCCCTGCGTTACGCCAAAGCGCGCAAACAGTTTGGTAAGCCTATTGCAGCTTTTCAGCTCCAGCAAAAAAAACTGGCCGAGATGATCACAGAGATCACTAAGGCACAACTAATGGTTTGGCGATTAGCTACGCTGAAAAACGAAAACCGGGCCACCCCTGCTCAAATATCCATGGCTAAACGTAATAGTGTGGAGATAGCAATAAACGTAGCCCGCGAGGCCCGCCAGATGCTGGGCGGCATGGGCATAACCGGCGAATTTCCGATAATGCGACATATAATGAACCTCGAGTCGGTAATTACGTATGAAGGTACTCATGACATCCACTTACTGATAACCGGCATGGATATTACCGGCGAAGAAGCTTTTAAATAAACAATAATTGAAGCATACACGTTAAAGGGTAATATAACTGCTAATAACCGCTCCAAATACGTTAAATTGACCTATCTGAAACTTTTATATAAAAAGCCAACAACTGCCACTTGCCTGCTGGGTACGTTGCTAATGCTGACTTTATTTTCGTGCAATCAAAAGTATGATACCCGGCCAGGTAACACGGCGGCATTTAAACGTCTGGCAGTATTTGTTGATACACTTTTTGCTACAAACCGTAACGCAGAGGGCATCCGTTACCTGGATTCGAGCTTTCGTGATATTAATAATCCTACAGTCTTAGATAAATACAAACTGTATGGGTTTCATTATTTCCATTACCAGAAACACTTAGGCGATAGCAAAAAAGCGACATTGTATGCAGATAAGATGCTAGCCATTGCTAACCAAAACCCGAAAAATCCGGAATACCCTGCTATGTTTGTTGATGCCAATTTTGCTAAGGGAGATGCATCATTTGCGCTACAACGATATGACGAAGCTTATCAGCACCTGTACGAGGGGTACGTGGTGGGCAGAAACAAATTAAATAAAACTATACTGTCTGATTATACCTACCGCATGGGGATGATCACTTATAAAATGGGGAGCTACAAGCTTGCTAAAGATTTTTTTAAAAAGAGTTATGATTTTTTGGTGATTAACCCTAAGGCTTTTGTGAGCTTTTACCACGCACAGGAGATTCTGGATAATATTGCCTTAAGTTATAAACATTTAAATCAAATAGACAGCTCGATTCACTACTTTGATAAATCGCTGCAGTTTATTAATCAAAATGCAAAATTTCATACTGACCGCTTTAATATGGTAATAAGGGCCCGCGGCGTGGTATACGGTAATAAAGCAGATGCATACTTGATTCAAGGCGATGATACGAAAGCCATCGACTTGTTAAAAAAGAGTATTAAAATTAACCTGCAAAAAGATTACGATAATAGTGATGCACTTTATAGCGAAGTAAAACTGGCCCGAATTTATGACAAGCAAAAACGCGACGATGAACTATTTGCTTTGCTGAGCGCTATTAATGAGCAGCAAAAAATTATTAACAGCCCTGAGGTTGAAGCCGACTGGAATAGCCTGATGAGCAGGTATCATCAACGCAAAGGCGACTTACGCAAATCACTGGCCCATTTGCAAAACTATAATACCGTTAGAGATTCAAACATCAGCCAACTTACCCGCCTAAAGGAAAGTGATATTGCCAAGCAAATTGAAAATTTTGAGAAGCAGCAGCAGATAGACCAACTAAGCGGCGACAACAAAACCCAGGTTATTTTACTTTGTGTAGCGGGGGTAGTAGGTGTAATGACGTTTGTCATCTTGTTTTTGATCTTCAGAAACTGGCGTCGTTCAAAAAAGGATGTTGAGACAGTAAACCTGCTTAACCAAAAGATAAACGAAAAAAACGGCGAGCTTGAAACGGCGCTTAATGACGTTAACAACAGCAGTCAGGAAAAAGACCGCATACTGCGCACCGTTGCGCACGATTTACGCAACCCTTTAGGTGGTATAGCATCATTAACTTCATTAATGTCTGCTGATGATTTGAATGAAGAGCAAAGAGAAATGATCAACCTCATTAAACAAACCTCTTATAATTCGCTGGAATTGATCAATGAGATTTTGGAAGCTACCAATACCGGCACCATCGAAATTAACCCCGAAGTTGTACAAATTAATTCGCTGGTAAATAATAGTGTCGAATTACTACGTTTTAAAGCGCTTGAAAAGGGACAGAAAATTTTCTTTGAACCTTTGACGGATTCGCTGGAACTGATCATCAGCCGCGAAAAGATTTGGAGGGTTATTAGTAACCTTATCAGTAACGCCATCAAATTTAGCCCTACCGGCGCACCTATTGTAGTTAAGGCTGTTAAAGATTTAAATCAGGTGGTGATCTCCGTCCAGGATAATGGTATAGGTATACCCGAAAAAATGAAGGACCAGATCTTTAACATGTTCACTGCCGCTCAGCGCCCGGGCACAGCCGGCGAAAAATCATTTGGCCTTGGTTTATCTATCTGCCGTCAGATTATGGAAAAATCCGGCGGAAAAATATGGTTTCAGGGGAGACCACAGGGCACCACGTTTTTTATAAGCTTGCCTATAACAGATGAAAACAGCGTAACTGCCAATTTACTTGAGCAGGTTAGCGTACCACAGGCCTGATGATTTTATAATACGCTGCTGTGTTTCAAAATCCACATATATCAGTCCAAAACGGGGGTGATAGCCTTCGGCCCATTCAAAATTGTCAGTCAGTGTCCATACAAAATAGCCACTAACTTTATTGCCTTCGTTTTTGGCGCGTAATACCTGTTGTAAATACTGCTCCAGGTACGCTACCCTTTTGGGGTCATGTACTTTATCATCAACCACCTCGTCGGCAAAGGCCGCACCGCTTTCTGTAAGGTAAATTTTTTTTATCTGCGGATACGCGTTGTATTTTTTCAGGATATGATAAATTGACTGGGGATACACCTCCCAGCCCATAGCGGTTAAAGGCACGTTACGCTTTTCGGCCTTAACTAACGAGGCGAAAATGTATGGTGTAAAAAATGAGTGCTTAACAAGCTCGCGCGTATAGTTTTGCAGGCCGATAAAGTCAAAATCAAACTTGGCGTTCTCCATATCACCGGGCTGAATATATTTTTCTAATCCTTTTAAAAAACCAAGTTCGGTGGGGTAACCCAAGCCTAACGCAGGCTCAATAAACATACGGTTAAGCAGGGCATCAACCCTATTAGCTGCTGAAATATCCCGCGGCTTGGCGCTGTAAGATTCAATGTGCGAGCATGAATAAGTGGTGCCTATCTCAGCATCAGGCAAGGCCCGGCGCAAAACTCTTCCTCCTTCAGCAATACTTAATACGGCGTGATGTATGGCGGGCACAAAGTTTTTTAGCCCTCTGCGGCCCGGCGCGTGGATGCCCAGGAAATATCCGGCTCCCGTAAATACTGATGGCTCGTTCATTACCATCCAATGTTTAACACGGTCGCCAAAAGCATTGGCACAAATTTTAACATAGTCGGCAAACCAGTCAACAACGGCGCGGTTTGTCCACCCTCCTTGTAGTTCAAGCGCGTGCGGCAAATCCCAATGATACAGGGTAAGCCAAGGCTCAACACCCTGCAATAAACAATAGTCTATCACCCTGTTGTAATGATCAATCCCCGCTTGGTTAACTTCGCCGGTGCCATTAGGTAAAATCCTGGCCCAGGCTATTGAAAACCTAAAATTGGGGATATTAAGTTGTTTAACAAGGTCAATATCCGCTTGATACCGGTTATAAAAATCGGTAGCGGTGTAGTGGTGATGATTCTTTAATATTTTGCCCTTTTTTTTGACAAAAACATCCCAAACAGACTCACCCTTACCATGCTGATCATGGGCACCCTCAATCTGTACGGCCGCCGTTGATACGCCCCATACAAAATCGTCGCCAAAAAGCTGTTTGTTTATTGTAGTACCCTGAATGTTAGATTCCATTAAATTGAGCTGCGCAACGCCCAAATTGTGTATTTAATTTGATAAAAGAAACGTAAAAAGAAAATAATTAGTGCATAAATGAAGATCGCATCGCTTTCAGGATCATCCACTCGCGTAAGCCGCTAAATAAATTGCTGATAAATTTCATAACGTTGATTTTTGTTATTACTAAAGTAGGCAGCACTTGTGTGCTTATAATGACGTTAATATTATGTTATTGTTAACCATGGCGTAACACGCTGCAGCAAATAATGTTTAATTTTGACGCTGCATTTAAGCCATACCCAATGAGAGATTATTTTAAACCGTTGTTTGAATACAATCGCTACGTTAATACCCAAATAGCTCAAAGTATAATTTCGTCTAGCCAACCGCAAAAAGCGCTCGACCTGATGGGCCACCTGCTTACTGCCGAACAAGTGTGGATACGCCGCTTAAAAGGTGAACATAAAATAGACATTGTGTTATGGCCAAAATGGCCGGCAACTATTTTTGTGGAGCTTATTGATGGCAATCACAAACTATGGACGGATTACCTGGATACGATCACCGACGATTATATTAAAAATCAATATATAAATTATCAAAACTTTCAGGGTAAAGAGTTTACTATGCGGGTTAGCGATGTTATTACCCATGTGATAAACCATGGCACCCATACTCGTGCCCAAATTGGTGTGCATTTAAGACACAACGGGGTTGAAGGTTTGCCGATAACAGATTTTTCGTACTACAAAACTACTATCACAGCTTAACGCATAATGAAAAAAATACTTATCGCAACCACGATATGCCTGGCATTTACGGCCTGCACCAACCCAAAAGCCGAAGAAAAAGTTGCCCTGGACGAAGTGATCAAAGTACACGACAAAGTGATGGGACGCGAGGACCAATTGATGCACAACAAAATGAAATTGGATACTTTATTCGGCGAAGCACAAAACGACGAAGCAAAGGCCAGAATTAAGAAATTAACGGCTAGCTTAGCTAAAGCTGATGCCGCAATGAGTGATTGGATGCAAAACTTTGAACCTGCGCCCGAAGGTAAAAATCACGAGCAGCTGATGAACTACTTCGCCGATCAAAAAAAACAGGTTAGCGCTGTCGATTCACTTTTTATAAAAGCTGTAAATGAGTCTACCCTATATTTAAAACCCTTCGAGAAAAAATAATGAGAAACCTAATATTAGCGAGCTTAGTAGTTACCCTGTTTGCTGCGTGTAAGGGCGCACCTGACACTTTACCTATATTTGGCAACCGCGAGCCGGTAACCAAAACCGTTGACGGTAAAACTGTTGTAGATACCGTCTATCAAACTATTCCCGATTTTAAAACTATAAATCAGCAAGGCGACAGCATCAGCAGTAAAAATTTGGACGGCAAAATTTACGTAGCCGATTTCTTTTTCACTACCTGCCCATCAATATGCCCTATAATGCACCGCAATATGCTCGCTGTTTACGAGGCATTTAGAACTGACGATAACTTTAAAATCATATCATATAGTATAGACCCAAAACATGATACCGTTGCGGTGCTTAAAAAGTATGCCGACAAATTAGGCATTACAGGCAATAACTGGTGGCTGCTAAATGGCAAAAAAGAAGAGATCTATACCCTGTCAAAAAGCTACCTGGTAACCACGCCTAAGGAGGATGAAAAAGAAAAATTCATCCACGACGGTTTTTTTATTTTAATAGATAAGCAAAAACGCATTCGCGGCTTTTATGATGGTACAGTAACCGAGCAGGTTACCAACCTGATTGCCGATATTAAAAAATTAAAGACCGAACCAGATCAAGCCAGCGCCAAATGAAACTAAAAGCAACAGCCATTATATGTTTTTTACTGGCGATACTGGTTTACAGCTGCGATACCGAAGCCGGTATTACCTTTAAGCGGTATTATACCACGGGCAGCATTGTATATCAAACCAAATGTCAAAACTGCCACGGCAAGGATGGGCAGGGCTTGTCGTCACTAATGCCACCGCTAACAGATTCGGCCTACCTGAAAGCTAACAAAAAGCTGTTATCGTGCTTTGTTAAATACGGCTTAAAAAACAAGATCGTCATCGTAAATAAAAAAGCTTACGACGGCGACATGCCCGCTGTAGACCTGGCTCCTATTGAAATTGCCCAGGTGCTTACCTATATTACCAACTCTTTTGGCAATAACCTGGGGTTAATTACCGGGCAGGATGTGGAAGTGGATTTGAAAGCTTGTAAGTAAACCGCATAGTAACATGTTGATATGGGCAGACGAATATGTTAGGCCCGCTCCATAGGAGCATCCTGTTTATAGAAATACAAGAGCCTGTAGTTTGGCTCCTTTAGGAGCCTCCTGATAAGAAACTACGAATCGATAAAATCGAACAAAAACCGTTCTTCAAACGGTACTTGAAACTTATCTAACAAATAAACATACTCTTGTTTGAATGTTCGTTTTTGATGATGAACTTCCTGGTTAAGCACATACTTGCCAACTGCATCGATATGTGATTGAGAATAAGAAAATACGCCGTAGCCCTCTTGCCACTTAAATTTACCTTTTATCAATTTTGGGCATTTATAAATTCATTGCTTTCCACTTTGATCTCCTTAACAAAATCAGAAATTGAAATAGTTGGTTTGAAACCCACAAACAGGTGCACATGATCGGGCATACAATTGATAGCTAGCATTTTGGCTTTCCTATTTTGCACCAATGTGGTAATATATTTATGCAACTCCTGTTTGTGATTTTGCGGAATAAGGCATTGCCGATTTTGCACTGCAAATACAAATTGTAAATAAATTTGCGAAAAGGTATTGGCCATGATAAGCTAAGTTATAAATTTCATATTATAATCTCGTAGGAATTATCTCAAAGGAAGCTCCTAAGGAGCTGATCTCATTATTTATTTTTCTATAAACAGGATGCTCCTATGGAGCCGTCCTTAGGCAAAAACACCCTTAGTTCAATAATATCATTCAACTAAAAACCTTACCTTTACAACGCAAAACGTTCTATCGCTGCTATTTATTTAGCGGAGGAAAGTCCGGGCAACATAGAGCATCCTGCTTCCTAACGGGAAGGCGCCCGCAGCGGGCGACAGCAAGTGCCACAGAGAATATACCGCCCTTTAGCAATATTGGGTAAGGGTGAAAACGTGAGGTAAGAGCTCACGGCTTTTCCGGGCGACCGGGATTGCGGTAAACCTCAGGAGTTGAAAAACCAAATAGGTCTTGAAAGTGGGGCGGCTCGTCCCCTGTCTCAACGCAAGTTGGGCCCGTCAAGATGGGTAGGTTGATTGAACCTGTCGGCAACGGCAGGGCCAGATAAATGATAGAAGTCGTCGCAAGGCGAAACAGAACCCGGCTTACAGATTTGCTGCTGATTAAAAAAGCCCCCGGTAACGGGGGCTTTTTATTTTACGGGCAAGTTGGTTTAGTTTAAGTATTTGCTTTAGCGATAAATGTATACACCATTCATCATGGCTACGCCGCCTGTGGTTTCAAAGGCGTTACGGCTGGTTTGTGCTGTTGGGGTTGTCCAAAGGTTCCACATTAAACCTTGTGCGTTGCGGATAGACCAGGCCTGGCCTGCGTTGTTGTCTAACCACGCACCATAAGTGCCAACAGTCCCGGTGTTTTTAACAAAGCGACAGGCCCAACGTGCAAAAATGCTTTTCATCCCTTGCGTATCGGCATTACCATTTTCGTCTTTTAAGATACCGCCTGATGTGATACACATATTGCTTTTAGCGTAGTCCATAGCTTTAGTGCCCATAGCCAGGTAACCACCAGAAGGGTATGGCGCTCTCATCAAATCGCAGGCACCAATAAAAGTACCCTGGGTGTATGATAACGGACCCTCGGTAATAACGCCAGAATTATTGATGGCACCTTTAACTTCGCCGGTTGACGCTACGTAAAGTTTCAGCACCATCCAATCCATAATTAACTTGGCTTTATCACGGTAGGCAACGTCACCCGTAGCTTGGTAAAGCAACAGCGCGCAGATAACCGCCGGAGCATTTACGCAGGTGTTTTTGGTATTGTTAGCAGTTGTCCAAAACAGGCCACCTCCATTTACAGATGTGTTCCATGCACGGTTCCACATCATGTTAAAGTTATTTTTGGCCATATCAAGCTGTCCGCCGTCGTTGGTGATCTTCCAGGCGCGAACGCACATCAGGGCACCCCAAACTATGTCGTCATTGTAGATATTGCTCGTCCATAGCGTGCCATAGCCATCGCGCACGCCGTTGTACAGGTATTGGATCTTGTCTTTAAGATCAGTACTTGGGTTAATGTCATAAGCGTCTATCAGCATTTCAATGGCTTCCTGTTGTGTCCAGAAATCCATGCGGCCTGTAGTGTGGCTTTCGTCTTTCCAATAATAGGCTTTAAACGATGGGCCGTAAGTACCATACTGATTGTAAAAACGGTTGTTGTAAACCTGCATAGCCACCAGCGCCTCGTTTTTGGTAGGCAAGGTAGCGAACGATTGATTGGTAATCTCGCCTGGCACAGTTAAAGCAGTCGCATCGCTGGCGGGCGCGGCGGCTTGCTCTTTTTTACAGCCGGTAAAAGTTAAACTAAGGCCTAAAGCGGCGATAGCCAAAATTTTTGTTTTTTGATTAAATAATTGGTGTAGCACGCCTTGGTTGGAGCGTTGGTTCCCAAAATTGTTTTTTCTCATAATGTAATTAATTAAATAGTTATTTGGTTTTAACTTGCACGTTCGGTTTATGCCTGGGGGCGGCCCATACGGTAACTTTAAATAATATGATTATAATTAGGTTCGGCTTGATAAGGCTTGGTAGTTATACGCAGGTTTAATTGCTTAGGTTATACTCTAACACCCTGATGTGCAAAAGGTTTGAGCTGAGAGGTTTGGTAACTAATAACTCCGCTAACTATGCCATATTAATAGATATTCGATAATTTTTTAGATATTCAATTCAAATTCAAACGCAAACTTGGTATCCGACGCTATAATTTTACCTTTTTTTTGGGTAATCACCTTTTGTTTTATCACTAGTATAGGATATGCCCTAACCCCGTTTAAAGCAGCTCGCGGTGTTTTGTCGCGTAACCTATTCACTTATTTTTGGTTTGGGCTTGGGCTGTGTATTATGTTTTTGCAAGTGTGGAACTTGTTTCTTCCCGTAAACTTTTACACTTGGGTAGGTCTGTTTCCTTTTGCCGTTTACGGAGCGGTAAAGATGTTTAGCGATAAAATATTACAAGACATTAAATATCCGGGGCTATTTCCACTTTTATTACTAATAGCCGTTTTTATATTCCTGGTCATAGCCAGTTTTGACAACCTGTTTAACTATGATACACTTGCTTACCAGTTTTATTCTATCAAGTGGCTTAACTCCTATCCGGCAGTTAAAGGCTTAGGAAACCTTTATAGTTTATTGGCATACAATCAATCGTATTTTCTATTTCCGGCTTTTTTAAATGCTGTTTGGGGCGGTTATAAGGGCGCATGTGCAACCAATGGCCTGTTGGCGCTGGTTATATGCACCGAAGTGATTTTTCAGAATACCAGGCACCTTGCAGGAAAAGAAAAATTAACGTTCCTGGGTATTTTTCAGCTCTTATTTTTGCCACTTTGTATCAATATTGGGGTGCAAAACCTAAGCAGTCCCTACCCCGACGTATTAGTTAACATCCTAACGTTTAAAGTATTGTCTGACCTTATTAAATGTATCGACAATAAGAAGATCGCCTTTCAGGATGTATTCATCATTGCTTTTTACTGTACCCTGGGTGTGGTAATAAAACTCAGCTTTGCTGGCGTAGCGCTAGGCTGTTTCTTGGTTTTGATAACGTTATCATTAAGCAGCAAGTCGCTAAATATTAGCAGCAGTTTAAAAGCAATTGCCCTATTCTCCCTTTTAATTATGCCATGGATGATCAGGGGTGTTATATCCAGCGGATATATCGGGTTTCCGGTCTCTATGTTTGGTTTTGATGTTGATTGGAAAATGCCTGTAAGGCTGTTGAAAGTTAATTCTGATTTCACGATAGGGTTTTCGCGCACTCATGTACACGGCTCCGTAGCATTGGCGGCAGCTCATGGCTACGAATGGCTACCGGGTTGGATCAAACGAACCTTTACAACTTTTGGCTTTTACATGCCTGTACTGATGTTTTTCGCCGTTTGCATTATATCAAAGTTCAGCAAAATCAAGCTCGGTAAGCTATTTATCATCCTTTCACCGGTTGGTGCATCAATTGTTTTTTGGTTCTTTACTGCACCCGACCTCCGGTTTGTTGTTTTCACCTTTTGGGGATTAGGCCTGGCATCAATAGCCTACTTTATTAGCGAAAGCGAGTATAGATGGCTTAAATTCTTTCCATTGGTTATTTACGCATTTTCGATAGCGGTAATAATTAAGAACTGGAATAACGATATTGCACCATTGGGCGATTTACCCAAACAGCAATTTACCATCATTACTACCAAATCAGGGTTAAAGATCAGGTACATTTCTGGCAACCCACGTAAAGACGATTGGCAAATAAGTGATTGTACCTTACCATGCACCGTATTTCCGGATACCAATATCATGTTAAGAGGCCGGGACATCAAGGATGGATTCAGAACTATCGACGATGAGTATAAAACGCCTGCGTTAAACCGTAAAACTAAGTACTAATACCCGCTATGATCAACTATGAACAAATCTTTTAATGCCTTTATAGTTAAGTTATTTAGCAAGATTGACACCGTACCTCAAGCGCTAAACCGCAATTACTACCCATCCATTGATGGCTTACGTGCCTTAGCTGTTTTACAGGTAATAGCCTTACACGTTTTAATATTTAAAAACGTAAATATCCCTTTTGATGACACCGTAGGGGTACATATATTTTTTATAATAAGCGGGTTTTTGATAACCACGTTATTACTCAAGGAGAAAGTAAAGTACGGGAAGATATCGTTTAAAAATTTTTATATAAGGCGTTTCTTACGAATATTACCCGTGGCTTATTTGTACTTACTGACGCTAATTATACTCAATCTTTTTTTTCATTTTGGATTGCCTTTCAAATCGCTGCTTACAAGCTTATTTTATTTAAACAATTTCCCTTTACCCACCACGTTACAAACCCACCATTTTTGGACACTGGCTACCGAAGAGCAATTTTACCTGGTAGCGCCGTTTTTGTTAATTGCAAACATCAATAGGTATATCAAATTAATACTTTTCTTAACCATCCTGGTACCTTTTATTGATTATGTAGGATTTAATAATGTGGGTGTGTTTTACAGTAACTATGTATTACATAAAATCACCTATTTACTGGTTTATCTTTTAAACTACGGCACCATGTACATTTTCGCGGGTAGCCTGTTTTCTATATTGGTTTTTAAGGGCGTTTTGGTGGTCGAGAAGTTTCAAAAAAGATACTTTCTAAGTACTCTGCTTTTCGTCCTGGCAATAGTAATGCACTGGATATTTAACGCCCATCCCATTTTGAAATACTTTGGCGCTTTGTGCTTTTCGGTTTTGATGGGGTTGGTTTTGGTAGTTAATCTCTATGAAAATAACTTTTTAACAAAACTATTAAGTACGCCCATTTTGGTTAAAATTGGGGTACTGTCTTACAGTTTGTATATATGGCAACAAATTTTTGTTGTTCAACCGCCATGGTTGGGTCTATTTAAATATTCGGATAATATATATTTGAACATACTGCTGTTGTTCATAGTCGCGTTTTGTTCCTACCACTTTTACGAGATTCGTTTTTTAAGATTAAAATCTAAGTTCAAAGCTAAATAGTGGTGGAATTTTGAGTGAGTAAAAAAAAATTGGTGATGAAAAATTTAAGATTAGTCTAACGCTGTGATAATAAAACTATAACGCATTTAACTAATCTTAAATCTTTCATCACCAATCTTCAACAACTATTGCTTAGCTATTTTATACAGCTTACCGCTGTCTGTACCGGCATAAATGTTACCGTCTTTACCAACAGCCATACAGCGCCAGCGTTCTTTTTTATCTTCAAGCAGGCGCTCTTCGCCAACTACCTTGTTGTGTTGTATCACCAAACGGATAATATGCGAACCGCTCAACGCGCCTACTATGAGGTTATTTTTCCACTCAGCTATGTTGCCGGTATAAAATATCATGCAGCCCGGCGATATAACCGGGTCCCAATAATAAACAGGCTGCACGGTCCCTTCTTTTTGTTGAATACCGTCATAAACCTTGCTGCCGCCGTACTCAATGCCGTAGGTTACAAATGGCCAACCGTAGTTACCCCCTTTTTGTATCAGGTTAATCTCGTCGCCACCACGCGGGCCAAACTCGGCTTCCCATAAGTCGCCCGTAACTGGGTTCATGGCAAAACCGTCCGGGTTACGAAAGCCCAGCGCGTAAATTTCAGGCTTAGCATCGGCTTTGCCAATAAATGGATTATCCGTTACTGGCTTTCCTTCTTTAGTAATGTGGATGATCTTTCCGGTAGTAGCGTTCAAATCCTGCGCTTTTACGCGGATATCGTTACTCTGGCGATCGCCGGAGCTGATAAATAGGTTGCCCAGCTTATCAAATACTATGCGCGACCCAAACTGGCCCCCACCCTTGTACCGCGGAAAAGCTTCCCAGATCACCTTAACGTTTTCTAACTTCGTTTCATCAGCAGATAATTTACCTTTAGCAACGGCTAGTGTGGCGCCTTCGCCGGGCTGGGCGTAAGTCCAGTAAACCATGCGATTTTTGGCAAATTGCGGGTCTACAGCCACATCAAGCAATCCACCCTGGCTTTGAAACTGCACTGCGGGGAAGCCTGTGATGGTTTTAACAACTTTGCCCGCAGTATTTACAATTTGCATGCTGCCCGGCTTGCCACTTATTAGTAACCTGCCATCAGGCAAAGCTGCAATACCCCAGGGGCCTGTCAAGTCGCTGTTAATTACGGTTGCCGTGTAGGCGGTTTTTGATTTTACGCTACCAATACGGGTTTGCCCTGCAAAAGCAGGCGGGTAATTGGTATTAGCTTTACTAGTTTCTACCGGTGCACCGGTTTGGGCCAGGGCTGCTGTGCTTACACTTGCAAACAGGGCTGCAAAGGCAAGGGGTTTATAAAATTTTGATCTCATAATTAGTCGACATTTTAAAATTGATGCTTGTAAGTTACAACCTTATAGCCTACTTGTTTTATTACAACGTGATTTTTACAGAAACGGCATAGGCGTGCAGATGCTATATGATCTGTTTTTACGTTTATAAAGATAGCCAGGCAAACTGTGTTTGCCATTAGTTGTTAGGGGATACAGGGGATGAAAAATAAATATATAGTACAAGGCGTATTAGGTTTAATATTGAGCGGACTGGCTGCCTGCGGCATTGTACGCTCGCTGGGGGAAAACCCGCAGGGCAATGACCTTAGCCGTTTAGACAGCTTGTCTAATTATAAGGATGGTTGGTTTCAGAACGATTCGGCACGGCCAAAGCTGTTAGGCCGGCATAATCCATTTATGGCCCTGGCGGGCCGCAGAGAGACGTTAAGACCCTCATATTCATTACCCTGGGTAAGTATTGACCTTAATAAACTGCCTGCCCCCGCCCCTACGCTGGTATGGTTTGGCCACTCCTCTGTGCTGATAAAAACAGAAAAGGCTAATATTTTGATCGATCCTGTTTTTAGCGACCATGCCGGGCCTGTACCCGGGCTTGTCACAGCTTTTAAAGGCACCACGCATTACCATGCCAAGGATATGCCCCCCATAAATGTGCTCATTATATCGCACGATCATTATGACCACCTGGATTACAACACGCTAAAAAAACTTAAAGATCAAATTACCCGCATCATCGCGCCCGTGGGCGTTGGCTCGCATCTGCGCTATTGGGGTTTTGATCCCGCCAAAATAATCGAGCTAAATTGGAACCAAACTATCGAACTACCCAATAACCTTAACATTACTGCCACCGCCGCCCAGCACCGTAGTAACCGTACTTATAAAGAGGAGAGTAAAACACTATGGGCATCATTTGTAATAAAAACGGGCGAGTACAAAATATTTTATAGTGGCGACAGCGGCTATGGCGGCCATTTTAAGCAGATAGGCCAAAAATACGGCCCGTTTGATTTGGCCTTGCTGGAGTGTGGCCAATATAGCCCCAACTGGCCCTGGACTCACCTGCAATTTGGCGAAACCGCACAAGCGGCCGCCGACTTGCAGGCCCGCATGATACAACCCGTACACTGGGGCAAGTTTGCCGAGGGCAACCACCCTTGGAACGAGCCTATAAAAATGCTTATCCCATCAGCAAAAAAGCTCGGTATCCCCGTAAACGCGCCCCGGATTGGCGAGCCGTACACCCTGGGCGACCCACCGAAGACTGCGGTTTGGTGGGATTTTGATTGATGTGTTGAGTCATTAACTCTGGCTTAGCGGTGTATTAACGGTGCATACCTCTCTTTTTTAAGAGCTAACCGAGCGGATTAATGGTGAACATTTTCTAATAAAGACGCCTTCACAACCGATAATTATTTCACTGCAGATTTTTTGCAGGGAGTGATTGTAATTTGGTATTACCATCTGTCTACCAAATTATTTAGGATAATATGAATAATACTATCGCTCAACCAAATGGATACTCCGTAAAGTACCTTCTTCAAAATAATTTAAGTTTATTATTAAATACGGCCCTGCTGGTCGCAATTTTACTGGTTTACCTGCCTGTGTTATCCAACCAGTTTCAGTTAGAGTGGGATGACCAGGTCATTGTTATTAACGATTACACAAGCGGCGGGCTAGGGCTTAGCAACCTATGGGGCATACTAACTGAGTTTTACGAAGGCCAGTACGCGCCTGTTAATCAGCTATCCTATACTTTACTGTACTCGGCATTTGGGTATAATCCGGCGTGTTTTCACGCGTTTGGCGTGTTAATTCATAGCCTCAACGTGTTGCTTGTGTTTAGTTTGATAAAGCAGATTTTAAAGGCAAGCAATAAGTTTGATGACAACCAGCGCTACATTATAGCGTTTACCACAGCACTGTTAATGGCTATACACCCTTTTCTGGTCGAATCAGTAGCGTGGGTATCGGCATCTAAGATTTTGTTGTATGCTTTATTCTATCTGTTAGGTCTCCATTATTACCTGCTCTATATCAAATCCAAAAAGATAAGTCATTACTTAATGACTGTCGTGATGTTTATTATCTCTTTTGGCGCCAAGGAGCAAGCGGTTATTTTGCCTGTTTGTCTGCTGCTAATTGACATAGTTTTTAATCGGGATATGAAAACTAAACAGGTATGGCTAGAAAAGCTGCCGTTGTTTATTTTGTCCCTGCTATTTGGATACATCACTATCCTTTCGCAAAGTGTCGCAGGCGTCGGCGTGCTGTCTGATAAGGCGGGCCATCCCTTTCATCACAACATTGCCTATGCCAGTTATGCTATTACAGAATACTGGGTTAAAAGTATAATACCGGTAAAGTTAGCTAACGTTTATTTTTTTCCCAACGCCATTGCCGACCCGCTACCTATCCGTTTTTGGATGTATCCTATATTATTGCTCATTGTAGGTGTCGGGTTTACAGATTTCTGGAAGAGAAAATGGATCATGTTCGGTGGCGGTTTCTTTCTTATCCATTTAGCAGTGGTCATCCACTTGATCCCGATTTCGAGATTGGCCATCATAGCCGACAGGTATGTATACCTGGCAGCCATAGGGGTGTTTTTCCTGATCGGGGTGGCCGTAAACCACCTCATTCAAAAAGACAGGTATAAACCTTTACTGTTGACACTAAGCTTAATCTATGTAGCCTCGCTTGCGGTGTATGCGCATCAATACAGCAAAAAATGGCATGACAGTGCTACGCTCAAGGTCGAGATGAAGGCGTTGTTTGAACGTCATCAGAAAGAAAATTATAAAAAATAATGCAAACTAATACCCTACATAGCGTTCGCAACAGTTATACCCAACCAACTAAGGTTGCGGTCTTTTTATTGCAACATTGGTAACCCCTAAAGGGGGGAAAAGAAACTTAAAACACGGAAACAGGAACCATTTATTTATTAAACAAATTATATTATGAAAACAGTGTTAAAAATAGCCGGTGTAGCTGCAATGGTAGTTATACTGGTATGTAATTTAGAGTATGCGTTATTTACCGGCGATATGAAAAACACGCCTAATAAAGCACTTGCTGATTGGTGGAGCGGTGGTACACATTACTGCGGTACTACGCCTAATACCGTTAGTGCCACTGGCTACTGGCAGTTCTGGAATCAACAATACTGGACTTATTACCATAATAATACGCCTACATGGCCGGTGTATACCAATGGTGGGTATGAAAACGGCTGGTATGTATTTACTCCGGATAACAACGGTACAAGTTGCGGACCGGTACGTACAAGCCAGTGCTGCGGCAACACTAAACCGGGAGTGACTGATCCATTTCCGGCCCCATACTATGTAACCACCCAAACCGGTGGCTGGGGTCCTTATTAATACTTAATTTACAGCATCTGCCATTTATCAATGGCAGATGCTGTTTAACCTAACCCATAGCGTTATGAAATACCTTGCTTTACTTTTACCCGTCGTTTTCTTCGTTTCCTGCTCAAAAACAGACGCAGGTAAGGTTTCAAAAATCACCGTTAACCTGTTGGATACGCCTACGGTATTTATAGAGGATGTTGCCCAGGACGTAGTAAACGTTAACCTGGGGCCTCCCGGCGACACCACGATGAAATATCCAACACATTTTTTTGTAAGCGACAACGAAATTATTGTTGTAGATAAATTTCAGAGCGCTATATATACTTTTGATAAAAAGGGCGTACTTAAACACAAAATAAAAAGTGTTGCTAAGCGCGAAGATAGTTTTCAGCAGATAACAGACGTTTTATTTGATGAAGCCACTAATACTATTGAAGTGTTAGATCTTAGCGCGTCGAAGATATTTACCTACAAACCCGACGGGCATTTTGTAAAGAAGTTAAATATAGTTGACCCCATACATTTTGGATTATCTTTCGCGAAGGCAGGCAATGTCTACGCGTCGCTGGCTCGCCGGTCAAACAACCCAAAGCAATCAAATAGCATTTCGGTTTTTAAACAAACGGACGACATGGTAAGCTACGCTACACCCGCGGTGCCTGCTATACCACTGGTTAAAACGCTGGATATTGCTTTTTCACATCAATTTGAAAATCATAAGGGTTCTTTGTATTACTTCCCGTTACTTGACGACAAGATCTATGAGATAGGCCTGGATAAAAGTACACCCGCCTACCAGATCAATGTAGGGGACGAACATAAATTAACCAAGCAAATAAGAGAAGAGCCGCCCGTTAAGGACCATTTTCAATATTGGAAAAAAGTTGCAGATTATAAGCTCCTGTGCGATAACAGCTCGTTGTTTATCACCGATAACTGGGTGTCATTTAACTACAGATATGGGCCGAAGAATAGGTTCTGCAACGTTTTTTATTCAAAAAAGACCGGTAAAACTATCCAGGTATCAGAGTTTAAGAGCAGGAAGGATACTGCCTTTACTTCGAAATACAATATATTGGCTAAACATGGCGATTATTTTGTTGCAGCGTCGCCTACATTTAAACGGTTAGACTTTGGCAACCCATTGATTATACCCGTAGCTCACGGTAAGCAACCACAGTACGAAACAACCTTCAGGCTGACATTCTTTAAGTTAAAAGCCATGTGATGATCTACATAAATACCAACATTAAGGGCGCTGATTACCAGCGCCCTTTTAATGGAAGTAAAAACGGCAGCAAGGGCGAGAAAAGAAAATACCATGAATAAAATTTATTATCTTTCCTCTTAATAAGCCATTGTTAACATCGCTAATGGCCCTACTTACCATCCAGCCAAAATGAAAAAGCCCGAAAATATTGAACGTAGGAACTTTATAAAACTCGGCTTAGGCTTAAGCGCTGTTGGGTTGCTGGGAGCGACTGGTCTTGCAAAGGCCGGGGCATTGATGCCTAAAAATAAATTACCCCGCTGGCGTGGCTTTAACCTGTTAGAAAAGTTTAACGGCGCCAACAATCAGCCTTATCGCGAAGAAGACTTTAAAATGATGGCCGACTGGGGCTTTGATTTTGCCCGCCTGCCCATGTCTTACCACTGTTGGGCCAAGCCCGATAATTGGTTGCAACTTGACGAAACTGTTTTAAAAGAAATTGATGATGCCATAGCATTTGGCGATAAATACAACATACACGTAAACCTTAATTTACACCGCATCCCCGGTTATTGCGTAAACCCGCCTGCCGAGCCGCTTAACCTGTGGAAAGATGATAAAGCGCTTGACGCTGCCGCATACCACTGGCAGCACTTTGGTAAGCGATACAAAAAAATATCAAGCAAAAAATTAAGCTTCGATCTAATAAACGAGCCTGCAAATGTCAACGAAGTCGATTATGTACGTGTAGTTACCCGCCTGGTAAACGCTATACGTGCCGAAGACCCTATGCGGCTGATCATTATTGATGGCTTGCAGTATGGCACCAAACCTGTGTTTGGCGCGGCCAACCTTAACGTTGGGCAAAGCACGCGCGGCTACGGCCCCATGCAGGTAAGCCACTACAAAGCATCGTGGGTGAAGATAGATTGGCGCACGCCACCCACCTGGCCCCTATACCCTGACAGCACAGACCGCTGGGATAAGGACCGCCTGAAACGCGAAGTATTTGATCCATGGAAAAAACTTGCTGACCAGGGCGTAGGCGTGCACGTTGGCGAGTGGGGCGCATTTAGCCATACCCCGCACGATGTTGCCTTAGCCTGGATGAAAGACAACCTTGAAATTTGGAAAGAAAACGGCTGGGGCTGGTCATTATGGAACCTGCGCGGCGGATTTGGCATTTTAGACAGCGACCGCGCCGACGTAATCTACGAGGATTACAACGGCCATAAACTGGATAGAAAGATGTTGGATTTGTTAAAAGGGTATTAAACTATCGGCAAGCGCCAAATTAATAAACGTCTGTTTTATTGCCTGGCGTAAGTCAGTACGTTTTTGGCCGCTGCCGCTGCTGCCTTTGTTGCCTGCATTTCTTTGGCCTTTTTCCGGGCCGCGATTGCTTCTTTCTCCTGGCTGATGTGTTGAACTAACGGCTTTGATGTAAATATGGCGACACCATCTTCAACGTCGGCCTGGTACATTACAGATAAGTTTACCGTTTCCGAGTCCCATTTATAAATGTCGGCGTTTGCGTCTGGCTTAGAAAAGAAACCGCCATAATTAGCTATAAATTCCTTCACTATCTTGTAACCATTTTCTTTGGGGAAAAACAGGTAAATATTTACAATCTTATTTTTAAAGGTACGCACGCCAATCATGTTCAGCCTTACATCGTTATCAAGCTTTAGGCGCGCGGTATCGCTCACCGCGAATTTTAAACAACTGTCGGCGTCAAACTTGCCGTCATCGTCCAGGTACTTTAATTTCGAATAGCTTATTGTGGCAACGTCCGTACCCACTTTAATACCGTTTACGCCCGCAATGGTGTTCAAATACGCTAACGATCCAATCTGTCTTTTTTGAGCGAAAGATAAAGCAGGCACACCCATTAACACGACAAACAGCAGCATTAAAACTTTATCGCCGCATAATTGGATCAAATTCTTTTCCATAACCTTTAACTAATTACAACATGTAACCGACTGACACT
Source organism: Mucilaginibacter antarcticus (assembly GCF_042686155.1). Classification (NCBI taxonomy): domain Bacteria; kingdom Pseudomonadati; phylum Bacteroidota; class Sphingobacteriia; order Sphingobacteriales; family Sphingobacteriaceae; genus Mucilaginibacter; species Mucilaginibacter antarcticus. Next base: position 62,624 of record NZ_JBHUON010000019.1, read on the forward strand.
TATGATAAATAACGTTTCCGTTAATTTGTTTTACCTATATGTAATAAATATGGCCTGTACTGGAATTTTATAAACCCTAACAAGAAAATTGATAACTGATGAGGTAAATGTTCGTCACGGTAAGTTGGCCGGTGAGGCATTACGAATGCAGATAGATACTATTTTTAAACAAAATAAACCGGGCCGTTGTTACAATACACTAATTAGCAACTTGCACTACTTTTTAACTTAAAAGCATTATTTTAGCGCACTAGTATAATCTTATGGCAAATCAAAACACTTTTAAGGAGGCCCTGTCTACCTTACCCAAAACGCCAACCGGCATCATCGGTTTAGATGAAATTACTATGGGCGGGCTACCTACAGGACGTCCCACTTTAATTTGCGGCAGTGCAGGGTGCGGTAAGACGTTGTTCTCTTTAGAATTTATTGTTAGAGGTGCCCTGCAATTTGATGAGCCGGGCGTATTTATTGCTTTTGAAGAAAAAGCAAACGAGCTGGCAACCAATGTCGCTTCTTTAGGTTTTGATTTAAATCAACTGCAACAAGAAAAGAAAATAAAGATCGATTATATTCATGTCGACAAAAGCGAAATAGAAGAAACCGGCGAGTACGATCTGGAGGGCTTGTTTATAAGATTAGGTTATGCTATTGATAGTATCGGCGCCAAACGGGTGGTATTAGATACAATTGAAAACCTGTTTGCAGGCCTGTCTAATCAAGCTATTTTGCGGGCGGAGCTCCGGAGGTTATTTCAATTTTTGAAAGAGAAAGGTGTAACCGCAATTATTACCGGCGAACGCGGAGAAAGCAGTTTAACCAGGCAGGGCCTGGAAGAGTATGTATCTGACTGTGTGATACTTCTGGATCACCGCATTATCAATCAGATATCTACCCGTCGGCTGCGTATTGTTAAATACCGCGGTTCGGTTCATGGAACAAACGAATATCCGTTTTTAATTGATAGAGAAGGTATTTCTGTTTTGCCTGTTACCTCGTTGTACTTAGACAAAGAAGTGTCGCACGAAATTGTAACTTCCGGAATAGACAGCCTGGATGCTATGATGAGTAAAGGCGGTTTTTATAAAGGCAGCAGCATTTTAGTGTCTGGCACTGCTGGAACCGGAAAGACAAGTGTAGCTTCTACCTTTGTTGATGAAGCGTGTAAACAAGGAGATAGCTGTCTGTACTTTGCATTCGAAGAGTCGCCGAATCAAATTATTCGAAATATGCGCTCTATCGGTATGGATCTTAAAACCCATGTTGATAAAGGTTCGTTGAAGTTTCACGCTTCAAGGCCCACGTTATACGGTTTAGAAATGCATCTGGTTGCCATACACAAAGCCATACAGAAGTTTAAACCGCAGGTTGTTGTGTTAGATCCCATCACCAACTTAATTACGGTGGGTACCGTTAGCGATGTAAAATCAATGCTGGTTCGTCTCATCGATTTTTTACAGGAAGAGCAAATCACCGTTATGTTTACTGCCCTTACGCTTAATACTGTTGTTAATGAGCAAACGGATGAAGGGGTTTCCTCTTTAGTGGATGCCTGGTTGCTTATTAAGGATATTGAATCAAACGGTGAACGTAATCGCGGCTTATATATCATGAAATCCAGGGGGATGCACCATTCCAATCAGGTACGCGAATTTGTAATTACGAACGAGGGAATTGACCTGATTGATGTTTATCTGGGCCCAGAAGGTATATTAACCGGATCTGCGCGCGAGGCACAAAAGTTGCTGGAGGAAACCGGCCAGGTATTACACACCCATGCCGTTGGCCGTAAAGACCGCGAACTTTTACGTAAAAAGAAAGTTCTGGAGGCCAAAATTGATAGTCTGAAAACTGAATATGAATCTACCGAAGAAGAACTAAACAAGGTTTATATTGAAGAAGAAATTAAGAAGGAGGTGATGCAGCAAACCCGTGAAAAGGTAACTGAAATAAGAAGAGGCCATAAAACACCAGAGAAAAATACAACAGGACCTAAAAAGAACAAATAGTGGAAGAAAAACAATATGAATTGCGGTTATATGTAGCCGGAAGAACACAAAAATCAGTTACGGCGTTAAGTAACCTCAAAAAATATTGCGAAGAGCATTTAATGGGCCAATACTCGATAGAAGTTATTGATTTGCTTGAAAATCCGCAGCTGGCAGAAGGCGATCAAATACTGGCTATACCTACGCTGGTGAAAAAAGTGCCTGAACCTGTTCGTAAAATTATAGGTGATTTATCAAACAAAGAAAAAGTTCTGGTTGGTTTGGATATCCGCACCAAATCAGAATAATAATTAAGCAGATAAGCATGAGTGCAGAAAATAACACACTACCAGATTGGGCAGAAAATGACGAATCATTTTATGCGCTTCGGCTGTTTGTCGCAGGATCTTCATCAGCGTCCGTGCGGGCCATCGAAAATTTAAATGAAATTTTGGAGCAATATTTGGCCGGCAAGTACGATCTTGAGATTATAGATGTACACCAGCAACCAGAACTGGTAAGAGATGAGAACGTAAGCGCGGTACCGCTATTGATCAAGAAACTTCCGGTACCAAGACGATTGCTTGTTGGCGATATGTCTGACAAGCAAAGGGTATTAAAAGGTCTGGGGCTTACCGATATATAATTTGTTGTGGAACATACACCGACATATAACAACTTACTGACAGAAGTTGAGCACCTTAAGAGCACGCTAAAGGAAGCCGAGTTTCGTTTGGAAGAGGCTAATGAAATGCTCGAAGCTATTCGCTCGGGCGAAATTGATGCGCTGATAGTTAAGGCGCCGCACGGCCACCAGTTATACACCTTAAAAACATCCGACTATAGCTATCGGATTTTTGTTGAACAAATGACAACCGGAGCCGTTACGTTAAACCGCGACGGGCAAATTTTGTATTGCAATTCGCGCTTTGCTATAATGACCGGGCACCCCTTAGAAAAGGTTATCGGAAAAAACTTTTTCAGCTTTTTTAACAATACCGGCGAGCAAGATTGTAAAACCTTATTAGATGGTTCGTGGGAAAACGAAACCAAAGCAGAATTGCTACTTATTGATCGGCAGGAAAACGAGATACCTGTGCTATTGTCTATGCAAACGCTGGACCTTGAGGATGGTACCTCCATGAGTGTTATCATTACAGATCTAAGTCTGCAAAAGCAGCAGCAAGCACTTCTGGAAGCAAAGAATATAGCACTTCAACAAGCCCGGAAAGTTGCAGATGAGCTAAATGCCAATTTGGAACAAACGGTGAGGGATCGTACCAGAGAACTTTACGCCAATCAGGAACGACTTAGCCGTATTTTGGAAACCATGGCAGAAGGGGTTGGTATCATTGACACAACGGGCCGAATGACCTATGCTAATCCGATGGCCCAAAAAATTCTTGGCCTGGAGCTTACCGATATAAAGGCGCGTACTTATCACGATCCTAAATGGAAGAACTTTCGTATTGACGGCTCCCCGTTGCCTGACGATGAGCATCCAATGGCTATTACCTTGAGTACAGGAAAGCCAGTTTATGATTATGAGATAGCTATTCAGCCCGATAATGGCGAACGTTTTTATATATCAGTAAACGCTGCCCCTATTCGCGACGAGGAAGGCGTTATTATAGCCGGCATAGGCACGTTTATGGATGTTACCAACCGCCGCAAAGCAATACAGCAAAAAGACGAGTTTATAAGCGTAGCCAGTCACGAGCTGCGCACGCCCATCACCAGTTTAAAGGCATCATTGCAGCTGTTAGACCGCATGAAGGATAATCCTACTAAAGCTATGCCGCACTTAATTGAACAATCTAACAAAAGTTTAAATAAAGTTAGCGTCCTTGTTGCCGACCTGCTTAATGCCACTAAACTTACTGAAGGCCAAATATCATTAAATAAAAGCCGCTTTTTTGCGAAGGACCTGATCAGCGAATGCTGCCATCATATCAGATTTGAAGGCAAGTATGAGATCATTGCAAGCGGCGACGATTTGCTGACGATAGAAGCCGATAAAGACAAGATTGACCAGGTTTTAGACAATTTGGTTAATAACGCAGCTAAGTACGCTCCGGCATCAAAACAGATATTTATTAACTATACGGGCGAGGGCGACATAGCAAAATTTTCGGTAACAGATCATGGGCCGGGCATACCGGCGCATAAACTGCCTCACCTTTTTGACCGCTACTACCGCGTTGACAGTGGCGGGCACCAATATTCAGGTTTAGGCCTGGGCCTTTATATCTGTTCAGAGATTATTAAGCGACATGGTGGTACCATTGGCGTTGAGAGCAATCATGGCAAAGGCAGCACTTTTTGGTTTACCTTGCCAATTGGCCAGCCCTAACTTATTTAACGACAAGTCAATTAGAGGCTCCTTTTTGCGGTAATCAAATAAATGACAATTATATTATATGTTTAAACATCTATTATATTATTTTTGTATCACTAAAACGATAAAATAAAACAATCATGGCAACAACTAAATGGGTATTAGACCCAATGCACTCAGAAGTACAATTTAAAGTTAAACACTTGGTGATCTCGACAGTAACCGGCTCATTCAAAACATTTGAAGGATCTTTAGAGACCGAAGGTGATGATTTTGCAAACGCAAGTATCAATTTCTCTTTAGATGTTAATAGCATAGATACCAATCAAGAGCAACGCGACGGACACCTTAAAAGCGCTGAATTTTTCGACGCTGAGCAATATCCTACCATTACATTTAAATCAACTGCTTTTAATGGCGAGTCGTTAAAAGGTGATTTGACTGTAAAAGGAACCACTAAACCGGTTACCCTTGAAGTTGAACAAGGTGGCACCGCTACCGATTTTTATGGCAACACAAAAGCAGGTTTCGAAGTTACCGGTAAGATTAACCGTAAAGAGTTTGGTTTAACCTGGGATGGCGTAACTGAAGCCGGCTCTATCGTAGTAGGCGAAGATGTTAAATTAATCATCAACGTACAGTTTGCTAAGCAAGCCTAATTTCAATACCGAAGTTCAATTTCGGTATCGTGATAATTAGATATATAGAACACTTGAATGTTAAATAAACATTAGCATATCAAAGCTGTTATAAAAGCAGATTCTGAATGAGTCTGCTTTTTTGCGTATATTAACTTAAATTCGAAATCGAACATTCGAAATCTACTATGCTAATTAAGATATTTCCTGAAAACCCGAACGAAAAAACTATACAGCAGGTTGTTGCGGTGCTGCGCAAAGGCGGTATCATCATTTACCCGACTGATACGGTTTACGGTTTGGGCTGCGATATTACTAATCATAGGGCGATAGAGGCTATTTGTAAGATCAGGAACATCAAGCCGGAGAAAGCCAATTTCTCTTTCATATGTTATGATCTGAGCCATATATCAGATTATATAAAGCCTATTGATAATACTATCTTCCGGGTTTTAAAAAAAGCTCTGCCGGGGCCCTTTACTTTTATATTTAATGCCAGCCACGCTGTACCCAAATTGCTAAGCTCAAACAAAAAGACAGTAGGTATTCGTGTGCCCGACAATAACATTGCCCGCTGTATTGTAAAAGAGCTGGGCAACCCTATCCTGTCAACTTCTATACATGACGATGACGAGATCATGGAATATTCTACCGACCCTGAACTGATCTACGAAAAGTATCAAGAAAAAGTAGATTTGGTTATTGATGGTGGTTATGGCGATAATGTTCCGTCCACGGTTGTAGACTGTACTTCGGGTGACTTTGAGGTGTTGCGCGAAGGTAAGGGCGATTTAGAACAGTTTCTGTAATCATACAGGCATCCTCAGCAATGACAACATATTGTCTAATTAGGATTCACTAACCCAAAAACCTTTTCGAATAATTCAGTTACATTAAATGGTTTTGGTATATAATCGTTCATACCTATGGCCAGGCAGCGTTCCTTTTCGCCTTTTATTGTATGTGCGGTCATGGCGATAATAGGGACATCTTTTTTTGCGCCCTCCATAGCCCGGATATTTTTGGTTGCTTCATAACCATCCATTTCAGGCATTTGCAGATCCATCAAAACAATGTCATAGTGGTTGTTGCGGTGCTTACTTAACCCTATAGCGCCATTATCTGCCACTTCGATAGTGAATTCGCGCTTTTGTAACACTTTCACAATTAGCATCTGGTTTATTGGGTTGTCCTCAACCACTAAAACCTTTAAACCCTTACCACTTTTCACAGGTAATAAGGGTTCATTTACCCCTTCACCAACATTGGCTCTCTTTAAACTCTTTTTAAATGGCAGCCTGAAGTAAAACTCAGCGCCCATCCCCGGCAGGCTTTTAACAGCTATCTTACCGTCCTGCATTTCAACCAATTGCTTGGATATACTTAAACCCAGTCCGGTGCCGCCAAACTTGCGCATGGTGTCTGTTGTGGCCTGCTCAAAGCTTTCAAATATCTTAGCTTGTTTTTCCAACGCAATGCCTATACCGCTGTCTTTTATCACAAAATCTACAACTACGTTGTGGTCGTTTTCTTCTACAACAGCTAAGGAAATCTTTACACTCCCTCTCTCCGTAAATTTTATTGCGTTTGAAACCAGGTTAAGCAAAATCTGGCTTAGCCGCACCGAATCGCCAATCAAAATTTGCGGCAAGCTATCGTCAAATATTGACGTCAACCGAAGCGACTTTAATGCGGCTTTAGGTTCCATCATAGTTACAATGCCCTCTATGGTGCCTCTAATATTGAAAGGCTGCTTTTCGAAGTTTACCTTACCTGCCTCAATGCGCGAAAAATCAAGTATATCATTCAAAATCACTAATAGGTCGTCACCCGATTTAATGATGACCTGGATATATTTCTGAAGTTCTTCATCAGTTATGGCTTCTTCTAATAATTTGGCAAAACCTAATATGCCATTCATCGGCGTGCGTATCTCATGGCTCATGTTAGCCAGGAAAAGCTGTTTTACCTTTTCAGAAGCCTCTGCCCTGTCGCGTTCTTTTTTAAGACTTTCCTCGGCATCTTTCAAATTCTGAATATTATGCTCAAGTGTGCCGGACATTTCATTAAAGGCCGTGGCTAAAACTCCTATTTCGTCGCTTGAATAAACCTGTACACGGGTGCCATACAAACCCCGGCGTATCAGTGCCGCGCCATCAATAATAGCCTTAATGGCTTTTTCTATCCCCTTACTTACAGATATGGTGATCAAAATACTGGTAGTGCCAATAGTGAGGGATAAAGCCAGTAAAATGCGCAAGACAATGTTCTCTAACCATCGCGACCCTTCGCCAAGGGTGAAAGAAAAATCATCTTCCAATTTGGTGAGCTGTCTGTTGATTACCTCTACCTCGGCTAACTTAGTATTAATCTCCTTTTGAGATGCGGACCCTGACTTGATCATAGTGTGCAGTTGATCGCCTAACGGTATCAACTGCTCCATTTTTTGCTCGGCTTGCCCCCATATAACAAAAGCGCTATGGATATAATAAACGTTAGAGAAGCGGCGAATCAGATTGATCATTCCGCCAACATCATCGGGGTGGTTACGCCCCTCTATAAAACCTTCGCGTGCTATCGCAAAATCCGGATTTGGCTTACCTAACTCGACACGTGCTTTTTTATCACCTAAGGGAACTTTTAAAAAATCTCGAAAAGCGAGGTAATCTGTTTCATCGTGTGAGAAAGCGTAGATCCGCAAATGGTATACAGCGTCTTTCTGTGCCTTTGACCATAAACCTTCACCCTCAACATAAGACCGAACCGATGACAATGTATTTACGGCGAACCATAAGGTGCTCAACTCCAGGGTCACCAGTACAGCCATAATGCCTACCGTAAAATATAATTTACGTGATATAGATGTATTTTTAAGCTTATTACGAAAGGACGCAAAAATCATTTAGAAAACGGAATATCTTAATATTACCAAAAGCCTAAAATAATGGCTAATTGGTTCAGAAAACTAAAAAACAATACTCTAAAAAAGAGTACACATTATCTAAAAGATAAAAAAAAGCACAGAAATATTTTAAAATATCTATTGGTTAAAATAGCTTAAGCTGAAAGGAAAAAAACAATTAGCCAGATGCGCTTTTATTGACCTGTGCGGATAGATTGTATAAACGCAGGGATCTTCTGCAAGTAATCTGGTTCGTCTAACAATTTAACAAACTTACTGCCCACAATTGCCCCGTTAGCAAATTGGCACGCCTTGCTGAAAGTGGCATTGTCTGAGATACCAAAACCAATGATAATGGGATTATCAAGTTTCATTTGCTTAACGCGTGTATAGTACGCCTCAATGCTGTCTGATACATTTAAGCTGCCCCCTGTTATTGACGATGAAGACAAAAGGTAAATAAAAGCATTACTCAACCCATCTATTTTACGAATACGATCAGGCGATGTTTGCGGAGTTACCAAGAAGATATTACTCAGGTTATTGTCGGCAAAATAACCGCTGTACATGGTTTCGTACTCGTACATAGGCAAATCGGGTACAATAATGCCATCCACTCCTACCTCTGCCGCTTTTTTACAAAAGCGCTCTACACCGTATTGTACAATAGGATTTACATAACCCATTAACAAAATTGGGATGCTTACCCGCTTACGCAAGTCTGCCAATTGCTCAAACAACACTGTAAGCGTCATACCGGCATCCAGCGATTTTTGCGAGCTATTTTGAATAGTAGGTCCATCAGCAACCGGGTCAGAATACGGAAAACCAACCTCTAAAAAATCGACACCAGCTTTTTCCAGCGCTTCGGCAATATCAACCGTAGTGTTTAGCTCCGGATAGCCGGCTGTGTAGTAAATAGATAGCAGGTTATCTTTTTTATTTGCGAAAAAGGTGTTGAGGCGGTTCATGTGTTTAGTTGGTAGCCCATGGACTATGCCCATGGTTTAATTTTTTAATTAAATTTTACTATGATCTACAGTCAATTGACTATTGCCTGATCTAGTAATTAAAATATTTGATGTAAGTATCCAGATCCTTATCGCCGCGGCCTGACAGGCAAATCACCACGTTATCATCTTTCTTGAAGGTCATTTTCTCTAATTGCGCCAGCGCATGGGCCGACTCGATTGCCGGGATGATACCTTCTAACTGGCAACAAAGCAATCCTGCTTGTAACGCCTCATCATCAGTAACGCTGGCATACTGTGCGCGCTTTATTTTATACAGATGCGCGTGTTGAGGGCCAATTCCGGGATAATCTAGTCCGGCTGATATAGAGTATGGCTCAACAACCTGCCCGTCTTCTGTTTGCATTAATATGGTACGGCTGCCATGCAGCACGCCTTCTTTACCTAAGAATGTTGTAGCTGCAGAGTGGCCGCTATTAACACCTTTGCCCGCTGCTTCAACAGCTATCAGTTGCACACTTTCATCATCTAAGTAATGAAAAAACATGCCCATGGCGTTGCTGCCGCCGCCAACGCAGGCCATCACATATTCGGGCAGCTCTTTACCTGTCTGTTCAAACAATTGTTTTTTTGATTCGAACGATATGATAGATTGAAACTGCGCCACCATTTCAGGATACGGGTAAGGCCCTACTACCGAACCTATGATATAATGTGTATCAACAGGGTTAGCTATCCAATCACGCAATGCTTCGTTAGTGGCATCTTTTAAGGTTTTACTACCTGATTTTGCAGGCACAACAGTAGCGCCCAGCATTTTCATGCGTGACACATTGGGCGCCTGGCGCGCCATATCTATCTCGCCCATGTAAACCACGCACTCAATGCCTTTTAGCGCACAAACAGTAGCCGTAGCCACACCATGCTGGCCGGCACCTGTTTCGGCTATGATCCGTTTTTTGCCTAAACGCTCGGCTAACAGTATCTGCCCTATCGCATTATTAATTTTGTGCGATCCGGTATGATTTAGATCCTCACGCTTTAAAAAGATATTGGCACCGTATTTTTCAGAGTATCTCTTAGCATGATATAGTGGTGACGGCCTTCCAACATAATCTTTTAACAGCTGATCATACTCGGCTTTAAAAGCCGGATCGTTTATTATTTGTTGATACTGCTTTCTTAGTTCCTCAACATTGGGATATAACATTTCGGGCACGTAAGCACCGCCAAAATCGCCATAATATCCTTGATCGTTAACTCCGTATTTCATGCGTAATAGGTTGTTTTAACACGGCAAATGCCTGCTTTAATTTATCTATATCTTTTAATCCCGGTGCTGTTTCAAACTTACTGTTTAAATCAACCCCGTAAAATTGTGGATGCTTAATGTTAGCTATCTGGTTCAGATTATCCAAACTTAAACCGCCGCTTAAAAAAAATGGCACATCTAGTTGATAGTTGTTCAAAATACCCCAGTCAAATGTCCTGCCAGATCCGCCATGCTCATCCGTTTTGGTATCGAACAGAAAATAGTCAACTTTGTTAGTGTAAGGGTTTAATTGCTCAAAATCAAAGTCTTCATTCAGACCAAAAGCTTTGAGCACTTCTACGCGCCCTTTAAACTCCTGTGCAAACTCCGGCGACTCGTTGCCGTGCAGTTGTATAGCATCAAAACCGTGTTGCTCAATAAGGCGGCTAATTTCCTGCTCGCCCTCGTTGACAAATACGGCAGTTTTGTAAATTGACGTTGGCAATTCGCCTAAAAAATCAGCATCAATATCGTTCACAAACCTTGGCGATTTGGCATAGTATATAAAGCCCACATAATCGGGGTTCAGATCTGTCACCGCTTTAATATTGTCTGAATATTTTAACCCGCAAACCTTTATCTTCATCCTATTTACCTACAAGGGTGTTAAAGCTTTTCAATGCCCGTTTGCTTACTAATGACTCTTCAGCTTCATAGAAGCAATCGCCAAAAACTTTTTCTGGGTGGATAGTCTTAATTGCCACAGCTGCATTAGCCAAAACAACATTTCTTTGTGCCAAAGTTGCTTCGCCGTTGAGGACTTTCATGAAAATGCCCGCTGATTCTGCTACGGTGCTACCGCCTGCTATCTCTGATGGGTTTAAACGCTCAAAGCCTATACTTTTAAGTGTATGCAGTTTTTCGCCCTCAGGAGTAAATGTTTTAAAATCGCAGGTGAGCGAGATCTCGTCATAACCCTCTAGCGCGTTTAGGATTGTATATTTTTTATCAGATCGCTGGTATAGGTAAGCGTACATCCGTGCAAGCTCTAAGTTGTAAACCCCCACCATTTGATTTTTCGGCTTCGCCGGATTAACCATTGGGCCCAGCATATTAAAAAAGGTTTTAATACCCAACTCGCGGCGTATAGGCGCCATAGTTTTCATAGCCGGATGAAACAGGGGCGCGTGTAAAAAGCAAATGCCTGCTTCTGCTGTATTTCTTTTAAGTGTATCAATATCACTGGTAAACTGGTAACCTAGATACTCCATAACATTAGATGAACCACAACCCGACGACACACCATAATTGCCGTGCTTCGCTACCTTATAGCCCGCACCTGCCACTATGAAAGATGCCAGGGTTGAAATGTTAAAAGTGTCCTTACCATCGCCACCAGTGCCGCAAAGATCTATCAGGTCATTAGTCCCAAGGTCTACAGGCAGGCAAAGCTCCAGCATTGCGTCACGAAACCCTTCCAACTCGTTAACAGTGATGGTACGCATACAATAGGCCGTCATAAAAGCAGCCATTTGCGAGTTATTATAAATGCCCTGAGAAATTAGGGTCAGTATATCTTTCGCCTGGTCGCGGCTTAAGGTTTTATTCTCAAAAAGATAATTTAGTATCTGTTTCATATATGCCCTTGCGGGTTTTAAGTAATGGTCATTAAACGTTTTAAACAAAAAAGGGTTACCGTACGGCAACCCTTTTAAATATATTTTTACAACAGGAGTTTGCCTTACGATTTTAGTCGTTAAGCCACCACCAATTATTGTTTAATGTCTTGATCATTATGCCGCAAATGTAAATAGTTTTTTCTAATTGCAAACCATTTATTTTATTTCAATAAGGGGTCCCGTTCTTTTGTAAATACCTTGTACACCATTCCGTCTAAAAAGCCGGGGATCAATTTATTCAGCAGGACGGTTAGTTTGCCCTGCCCTGTCATAATCAGCGTGCGTGTGCGGTTTTCTATACCATCGGCAATTAACTTTGCTACCTCATCTGATGTCATCATCTTTTCTTCGTGCAGGGTGCTTTCACCTTGCGGGTTGCCGTCTTTATTTAAAGCCATGTTGCGGATATTCGAAGCCGTAAAGCCCGGACAAGCCGTCATTATATGTACGCCGGTTTTTAAATTTTCAACCCGTAAAGCATCCAGGAAGCCGTTCATTGCAAATTTTGATGCCGAATAACCAGTACGACCCGGCAAACCTTTGTAACCCGCTATTGAAGAAACGCCTACTACGGATCCCTGCGTTTTAATAATTTCTGGTAAGGCATACTTGGTGCAATATACCATGCCCCAAAAGTTAACATCCATTAAGGATTTTAAAACCTGAACATCAGTGTCATTAAATAACGCCCGCATAGCTATACCCGCATTGTTTATCAGCACGTCAATTTTTCCAAACGTGGTAATGGCCTGGTGGATAAGATGTTTGCAATCTTCTTCGACCGTTACATCGCACTGCACGGCAATGGCTTTAATTTGATATTTATCTTTTAATGTTTGCGCTATTTCGCAAAGGGTAACGTACTGCCTCGCGGCTAGCACCAGGTTAGCGCCACGAGCACCCAATTCTGCAGCTAAAGATTTACCGATGCCGGACGAAGCGCCGGTTATTATAATAGTCTTATTGTTTAACTCCATAAGCTGGTGGGTACAGCTGCATGCCATGCACTATTTTAATTTCGGGCATGCTAAACATGTACTTGGCAGCGAAGATAAGCATAGCGCCATAAAAATTCTTTATGTATTGCCAGCTTAATTTAGGCTTGCTTTGGGTTTTAAAATTGATAATATAAGTCTTAGGGAAATAATAGTTTTTAAGCCCCATTAGGCGCATACGGTATGAAAAATCGATATTATGACCAAACTGCACAAAACGCTCATCAAATGCACCAACCTCATTGAAAACAGCTTTGCGTAATAGCATAAACCCATCAGCCAATATATCAACTTCTGACGTTTGAAACTCTTCAACCCAAGGTTTGTGATTACGGTCAGACAAACGGGACTTTACGAAGTTTTTAGCAAAGCCAATCAGTTTAAAGAAACTTACCCAAGGGCGGGTTAATCCCCTGTTTGATTCGCGCAGAAAGCTACCTTGCGCACCTAACATTCTTACCCCTAAGCCGCTAACATCGGTATGGCTGTCCATAAACTCAAGCGCACGGTCTAATGTCTCGCTGCCGCAAATAGTATCCGCATTGACTAATAAAACATACGCTCCATTTGCAACTGCAACGCCTTGGTTATGTGCCTTAGCGATACCGTAATTAACTGTATTGGCAATAACTTTAGTCGTTTGGTACTCTGCTGCCAGCATTTCTATAGACTGATCACCCGAAGCATTGTCAACCACAATCAATTCATAATCAATAGCTTTACCAGCCTTAATTAAAGAATTAAGTGCGAGTTTAAGCAAATCCCCTTGGTTGTGATTAGCAATAATTACCGATAGTTTCATAGTTACCTGGATAAAGAATTCTCGTACGGGACACGTGTCGCGATAGATCTGCCTAACGTTATTTCATCTACGTACTCTAATTCTCCTCCAAAGGCTATGCCACGGGCTATTGTTGATATGCTAATGTTGAAATGTTTTAACTTTTTGTGCAGGTAAAATATTGTGGTATCACCTTCCATGGTTGCGCTCAAGGCAAATATCACCTCTTTAACTTCGGCGGTAGCAAGGCGCTCGACCAAGGTATCAACTTGCAAGTCAGACGGGCCGATGCCGTCCATGGGCGATATCAAACCGCCTAATACATGGTACACCCCGTTGTATTGACTTGTATTCTCAATGGCCATAACATCCCGGGTATCCTCAACCACACAAATCAGGGACTGATCCCGCTTTGGTGCCGAGCAGATTTCGCATACATGCTGATCAGATATATTATGGCAGATTTTACAAAACTGGATCTCGTTGCGCAGGGTGGTCATTGCCGCACTGAATTTATGTACATCGTCTCTATCCTGGTTAAGCAGGTGCAGCACTAAACGCAAGGCAGTTTTTTGACCCACGCCCGGTAATTTTGCAAACTCTGCAACCGCATTTTCCAACAACTTAGACGAAAAATTCATTTGGCGAATTTAATAAATACTCCGCAAAACACCTCATATCATTTACGGGTGAGGGCCTTAAACCGGCAGCTTTTAAAACATCACTATTGATATGTCCAACTACTATGTATAAATTGCCTGCCTTATATCATTATAAACTCAACTTAAAACCATGAGTCCAGGATTATTGCTAACATTCATTATCGGATACTTTTTAGTGTTACTGGTTATTTCGTGGTTAACGTCGCGCAACTCATCAGACAACGATACCTTTTTTGTTGCCAACCGCAATTCCAAATGGTATCTAGTGGCATTCGGGATGATAGGCACTGCGTTGAGTGGCGTGACTTTTATATCAGTGCCCGGAAAAGTAGGCGCACCCAGTGGCGATCAGTTTGCCTATTTTCAGTTTGTTTTAGGTAACGCAGCCGGCTTTATTATTATAGCCACGGTGTTGTTACCGCTGTATTACCGAATGAAATTAACGTCTATTTACAGCTACATAGAACACGCTTTAGGTACCTGGAGCTACAAAACTGCCGCCGGTATATTTTTAATCAGCAGGGTAATTGGCTCGGCTTTCAGACTTTATTTGGTGGTTATCGTCTTACAAAAATTCATTTTTGACAGCTATGGTTTACCCTTTGCTGTTACAGTAATGATATGCTTATTGCTGATATGGGCCTATACCTATAAAGGTGGGTTAAAAACCATTATCATCACCGATAGCTTGCAAACTTTGTTTTTGGTATCGTCGGTTTTCCTGTCGCTATTTTTTATCTGCAGGGCGATGAATTTCAACTTGGTTGAAGCCGTCAACGTTATTGGTAGCAGCGGGTATTCCAAAATCTTTTTCTTTGACGATTTTATGACCAGCCGCTTCCATATAAGCAAAGAGTTTATTGGGGGCATGTTTATTACCATAGGTATGACAGGGCTTGATCAGGACCTGATGCAGAAAAATCTGAGCCTCAAGAATATCCGCGAAGCGCAGAAAAACATGTTCAGCTTTACGGGCGTGTTTGTGGTTATAAATATCTTCTTTCTGTGCGTAGGTGCTTTACTGGCAATGTATGCTGCCCGTAACGGCATCAACGTTGCTAAAACAGATTACCTATACCCTACCATCGCTTTACAATATCTGGGGATAGTGCCTGCTATTGTTTTCATGTTGGGTTTAACAGCCGCTACTTTCGCCACTACGGACTCGGCGCTTACCGCGTTAACTACTTCATTTTGTGTAGATTTTTTAAATTTTAACAAAGGGAAAGACGTCAACAGTAAAAAGATGGTAAACATTCGGCATTGGGTACATATCGGCTTTTCGGGGCTGCTATTTTTAACAATACTTATATTCAACTCCATTAATAACGATGCCGTGGTGAGCGCTATATTTAAAGTAGCATCATACACTTATGGGCCATTATTAGGCTTATATTCATTTGGATTGTTTATGAGCGGCCGGCAGGTTAGGGATAAACTGGTGCCGTTTATTTGCCTGGTATCGCCGGCTGTTTGTTTTTGGTTAAGCACAAATTCGGCAGCGTTATTTGGGTATACTTTTGACAACGAACTTATCCTGGTAAATGGAATTATTACCTTTATTGGGTTACTGGTTACCAGCGAAACTAAGGCAAAAAACAGCAAAAAACTAGCAACTGTTTAGTAAGCAAATGCACCAAGTAGCACAAAAAACATTATAAAAATCATTATAAAAACTAATTTCATCAAAAATTTCCGGAGTTTCCAAAAATTGATTCCGGACTAAATAAAATACCACATGACTGGAGAGGATAAGATCAGAGAAGCGTTTGAAAATAAAAACTGGCAGGAAATAAAAGTATCAGATTCCTGGCAGATATTTAAAATCATGGCCGAGTTTGTTGACGGCTTTGAGAAACTGGCCAGAATAGGACCCTGTGTGTCCATATTTGGATCTGCACGTACAAAAAACGAAAATATATATTATAAACTTGCCGAGGACACAGCACGACTGCTTACAGAGCGTGGATATGGCGTAATATCAGGTGGTGGGCCGGGTATTATGGAGGCAGCCAACAAAGGTGCTTATGAGGCGGGCGGTAAGTCTGTAGGCTTAAATATTGAGCTGCCTTTCGAACAATTTCATAACAAGTACATAGACCGGGATAAGGTATTAGAGTTTGATTACTTTTTTATTCGTAAAGTAATGTTCATGAAATATTCGCAAGGCTTTATAGTCCTGCCAGGGGGATTTGGTACGCTCGACGAATCATTTGAAGCCATTACACTTATACAAACCGGTAAGATAGCGCGCTTCCCTATCGTATTTGTGGGTAAAGAATATTGGGGCGGTTTGTTTGATTGGGTTACCGAAAAAATGCTTAACCAGGAACATAATATCCACCCGGATGATATGAATCTTTTCCGTTTGGTTGATACTGCAGAAGAGGCCGTAGAGCACATCTTCCGTTTTTATGACAAATATGTTTTAAAGCCAAATTTCTAAAAATCACCTTTACGTTCTAAACCTAACCCCGATTAATTTAATGAAAAGACCGTTACTGATTGTTCTGACTGCAGTAGGAACATTAATTATTGCTGCCGCGATAGTTTACCTAACCCGTGCGGTTGAAATTTATACTGTTGCTACTAACTCAAATGAGCCGACGCTGAAGAATGGGAGTTGGGTGATTGCTTCGAGACTTAAAAACCCCGACCGCGGTAACTTTGTAGCATTTGAAAAAGATAAATATTTTTGGCTGTTTAGGTGTTTAGCAAAAGGCGGTGATATGGTTGAAATAAGAAACGCGACTATTTATGTAAATGGCAAACTAATCAGTGAGCCATACACCATGAAAGATTATTACATAACAACTAAAGAAGCCTTAACAATTACCGATTACCTGATAAAAAACAATATCTCAGCCAAAGAATATCAATACAATTCTGCATTGATGACATTATCTGATGATCAGTTTAAGGATCTTAAAAAAGACCTAAAGCAGTTTTCAAAATCGAAGGACGCTATACCTGACGAAAATCTGTATCCGGCATTCAAGAAAATGAAATATAATGAAGATAACCTAGGACCTATAAAAGTACCCGCAAATAGTTTCTTCGTTTTAGGTGATAACCGTCATAATGCATTTGATTCAAGATATTTTGGCTTCGTCAAGGGCACTGAAATCATATCGACAGTGTTATTCTAAGCAAACGCAGATTCAGTTATAAAAAAGCGATAGAACTCTCCTATCGCTTTTTCGTTTCTATAAACTAGGAATTATTTAGACTTCCTAATAATTTAACGATAAAGCAATTTAGTAAAAATCTGCAAAAGCGACTGTGTGTCAATGCAATTATTCTTTTAATTGATATTTACGGTATAGTTTTATTTACTTTGCGGCAAAATGGACGCACCCGAAAAAGCAAAAAAACAAGCCGCATTAGGCTTTATTTTTGCCACCTTACTCATTGATATTATTGGCCTTGCCATAATCATCCCTGTTATACCGGCACTTATTGCTAAACTTATTCATGGCTCCATCAGTGATGCGGCCAGTTATGCCGGCTGGCTTACGGCTGCTTATGCTTCCATGCAATTTCTGTTTTCGCCCTTAATTGGTAACCTAAGTGACAAGTTTGGCAGGCGGCCTGTTTTACTCTTCTCTTTATTAGGCTTTAGTATAGACTATGCTGTATCGGCCTTTGCCCCTACTATCGCGTGGTTGTTTGTTGGTCGTATTGTGGCCGGCATTACCGGTGCCAGCTTTACCACTGCATCGGCTTACATTGCAGATGTGAGTACACCAGAGAAACGTGCTCAAAACTTTGGGATGATTGGCGTTGCCTTTGGTTTAGGGTTTATTATAGGCCCTGTTATTGGCGGCATATTGGGTAAATATGACATACATTATCCGTTTATCGCTGCATCTATACTAGCTTTAATAAATGCCGCTTATGGTTACTTTATATTACCCGAATCACTGGCGCCCGAAAAAAGACGTGCTCTGGATATCAAAAAGATTAACCCGTTCACATCCTTATTTCAGTTAAAAAAGTACGAATCTGTTTTCGGCCTGGCCTTATCATTGTTCCTTGTTTATTTTGCCGCGCAGGCCGTACAAACCGTTTGGACCTTTTATACTATGGCTAAATTTAACTGGAACGAAGATCTGGTAGGCTATTCGCTTGGCTTTGTAGGCTTACTGATTGCTATTGTTCAAGGCGGTTTAACCAGGATCATTTTACCTAAACTTGGGCAAGAAAGAAGTATCTGGGTAGGCTTACTACTCTACACAATTGGCTTGGTATTATTTGCATTTGCTACTAAAGGTTGGATGATGTTTGCCTTTTTAGTGCCTTACTGCCTGGGTGGCATTGCCGGCCCTGCACTACAAGGCTATATGAGCACCAGTGTGCCCGATAATGAACAAGGAAACCTGCAAGGCGGCTTAACCAGTTTAATGAGCCTGAGCTCCATCATAGGACCCTTGGTCATGACATCATCATTCTACTATTTCACTACACCAAATCCATTTTTTCACTTTCCGGGAGCGCCTTACATCATTGGCGCTGTATGTATGCTATTGAGCGTTATCTTGGCCGTTAAAAGTTTTAAAAGAAACACAAACTAAGTTTTGTGGTTATACAAAACAAAACATTCTATACTAAACATGGCGCAAAACCTTTCACCTACTGAAAGCATAAAACCGGAAAAAAAATCTAAACGCTCGGCTGCGCTTGGTTTTATTTTTATTACCATTTTTATTGATGTATTGGGTTTGGGTATCATAATACCGGTGATGCCAAAGCTATTGGAAACACTTGGTCATGTCGACGTAAGTACCGCTTCTAAATATAATGGCTGGCTAACACTGATTTACGCCACCATGCAATTGGTTTTTGCATCAATAGTGGGCAGTTTAAGCGACAGATATGGCCGTCGGCCCGTATTACTGGCATCCCTATTTGGTTTCAGCATTGATTATGTATTTATGGCCTTTGCCCCGACCATCGCCTGGCTTTTTGTAGGGCGGTTTATTGCAGGTATAACGGGCGCTAGTACAGCAACTGCAACTGCGTATATAGCGGATGTAAGCACGGGACATAAACGTGACGCCAACTTTGGTTTAGTGGGTGCTGCCGGTGGTTTTGGAATGATCATTGGCATAGCTTTAGGTGCTTATCTTGGCGAATTGAACATAAAACTTCCCTTTATGGCCGCTGCCGGCTTTGCGTTTTTAAATGGCATGTACGGACTGTTTATATTGCCCGAGTCTTTGAAGCCGGAACACCGCCGCCCATTTGATTGGAAACGTGCTAACCCACTGGGAGCATTAATTAAAGTATTCACCAAACACAGCGGATTGGCCGGTTTAATTGGTTGCTTTACGCTGGTCTATATCGCTCAAAAAGCGGTTGAATATATGTTGTCGTTTTACCTGTTTGAAAAATTCAATTGGGAACTATACAGCGTCGGTACCCTGGGCGTGTTTATCGGGGTGGTATTGGTAGCCATACAGGGCGGCTTAATTCGTTACACGATACCTAAATTTGGGCAGCAAAAGAATATAATTTTTGGCTTGATATTTTACGCTATTGGGCTGGTGTTGATAGCTTTTGGCACCCAGGGCTGGATGATGTACGCATTTATGATTCCTTACTGCTTGGGGGGGATATCCGGACCGGCATTGCAAGGACTTGCAACCAGCAAAGTAAGTAAAACCGAGCAAGGTGAACTACAAGGTGCTATCGCTATCATCAACAGCATCAGTGTTATTGTAGGGCCTTTTGTTTTCAGCTATGTTTTTTATCACTTTACTAATAAAACATCAGGAGTATACTTCCCTGGCGCACCTTATTTATTGGCGGCGGCATTAATGATTATAAGTGTATTTTTAGCTATAAAAAGCTTTAGGGCCAAAGTGCAACGGGTAAAATCAGTCAAGGCCGCTAACGCCACCTGATATAACAAACTTCATCATATCAGCTGAATTTTTAACTATGGGTTTAACCTTATCCGCAGGAATAATAACCACCTGCCCCGCAAACGAATACGAGTAAGGAAAATACACCGCAACCTCGCCGGGTAGGCCTAGTTTGGCCAAATCTTTTTGCACTAAAAAGCCAATCTTTTTAAGGCCAAACTCATTTACCTGTACCAACACGGCTTCATTGAACTTCTTTTCATCGCCCACAAAGGCTTCTGTAAGATCTTTTATAGATGAATACAGGAAATTAAAGAATGGTAATCTATTTATCCAACGCTTAAACCAGCGTTTTATAGGGTCGGTAACTACGTTAGTAACTAAAATACCAGCAATCATTATAATCACCAAAACATTTAAAATACCCAGGCCCGGTATATGTAAGGGTTTATTATTGGCGTCTCTCCAAAAAACATCGCTAAGGTTTAGGGCGCTATCTACAGTAGAGACAGCCCAAAAGACCAGAAAAATGGCCGCACCTATAGGCACAACAACAATCAATCCTTTAAAAAAATAGTTTAACAAGGCCCCGGCAATACGCTTCATGATCAGAAAATTCTATTCGTAAAAGTACACCCTTTTTACACGTTGCGAAATATTAGTTAATATCTCGTAGGGAATGGTGCCAATTTGCGCGGCCAGCTGCTCGATACGGTGTTGATGATTGAATACGATGACCTCGTCGCCCTCTTTCACATCTACACCGCTTACATCTAACATACACATATCCATTGATACGTTGCCGATGGTCGGGACAACGATGCCGTTAACCAGCATGTTACCAACGCCGTTACCAAAGGCTCGTAAATAACCATCCGCGTAGCCTATACGCACGGTGGCAATCTTACCGTCTTTTTGCATGACGCCTTTACGGCCATAACCAACGGTATCGCCTGCGGCAATAGTTTTCACTTGTGAGATACTTGTCTTTAAACTGGTAATAGGTTGCAAAGCGCCATCGCTGGCAGGCACGGCAGCATCTATACCATATAAACCAATGCCTAACCGCACCATATCAAATTGTGCCGACGGCCAGCGGCTAATTCCCGAGGTATTAGACAAGTGTTTTATAGTTTGATAACCCAGGCGGCTTTCTATTTGGGCAGCAGCGGTTTTAAATCTATTTATCTGTAGCTGCGTAAACTCATCATGTTCGGGCGCCTCGCTGGCCGCCAGATGCGAGAACATTGATATTATTTTAACGTATTTATTATCCGCTAACAGCTCGCAAAGCCCGTCAATCTCGGCGGTTTCAAAGCCCAAGCGGTGCATGCCTGTATCTATCTTTAAATGCACAGGGTAATTTGTCAGCTCGTTTTGTTGTGCGTACTTAATGAATTCGTCAAATAAACCAAAACTAAACAACACCGGCTCTAACTTGTATTCGGCCAGCTTGTCAAAGGCAGACTGTTCTGCATTAAGCACGACAATAGGCATACTAATGCCCGCCTGCCGCAACGATATGCCTTCATCGGTGTAAGCAACTGCCAAAAAATCAACTTTGTTATACTGAAGCATGTTGGCCAGTTCAAAAGTACCACTGCCATAGCTAAAAGCCTTAACCATAGCCATTAATTTAACGCCCGGTTTAAGTTTCGAGCGATAATAATGGAGATTGTTCAACATGGCGTTAAGGTTAATCTCCATTACCGTTTCGTGCGTCTTTTGCACCAAAGCACGGCTAACACGTTCAAATTCAAAGCTTCTGGAGCCTTTGATCAGAATAGTCTCGCTTTTAAAACCCGCAGTAAGCAGGTTATTAAGCAGTTCCGCAGTATCGGCAAAGAAAAACTTTTCTGGGATATCAAAGTATTCCTGATGGCTTTGCAGGGCCTCGCCTACGCCTATCAACTTGTCTACTTTTTTTGATCTGATAAGATCAGCAACCTGGCTGTACAATACATCGTCGGGCAACCCTGATTGGAATATATCAGATAGTATGAGCGTTTTCTTTTTATGCTGATTTTGTTGATTTAAAAAATTAAGCGCTATCTCTAACGAGTGTATATCCGAATTATAAGTATCGTCAATTACAGAACAATCATTAATACCTGTTTTAAGCTCCAAACGCATACTTACCGGGTGAAGATGTTCCAGGCGATTACCAATTTCTGCAGCGCTGTAACCTGAAGCTAACAAGGTAGCCCAACAGGTAATAGCATTTTCAACCGATGCCTGATCTAAAAATGGAATGAGGCATTCTATTCCTTTGCCCTTATAATTAGCACGCAGGCAATAGCTGTTTTTGATGACCGTCTCGCTAAACACATGCAGATCTGCCTGTTTAAAGTTGCGGCTCCAGGTAAAGGATTGCTGCGAGCCAATAGCATCTTTATAATCCATCAATTGGTCGTAATTATAAATCAGCAGCTTGCAGTTTTTAAATAACTTTAGCTTCTCGTAAATTTTTTGGGCAGCATCACCAAACCCTTCGTCATGCGCAGTACCTAAATGCGTTAATACGCCTATGGTAGGTTTAATGATAGCCTCCAATCTGTCCATCTCTCCCGGTTGTGATATGCCCGCCTCAAATATTCCCAAATCGTTGCTATCGTTCATCTGCCATACAGATAAAGGCACGCCAATTTGCGAGTTATAGCTTTTAGGGCTGCGCACTATATTCTTATCGGCCGCCAGCAACTGGTACAACCACTCTTTAACAATGGTTTTACCGTTGCTGCCGGTAATAGCTATTACCTCAATATTAAAACGCTCGCGATGATATTTGGCGAGGGCTTGTAAGGCACTAAGTACATCTATTACGACCAGGAAATTAGCATCAGTTAATTTGATTTCAGGCGCTTGCTTAACCACAAAATTGCGTACGCCTGCTGCATAGGCTTCTGCAATAAATTCGTGCCCGTTACGGCGGCCGCTTAAGGCAAAGAAAAGTACGCCCCCAGCCAATGTTATACGACGGCTATCTGTAAGTAGGGTGCTGATGATATCGTCGTGAACAAGATCGCCTTGCGCCCCTATAATTTCTTTAACTCCGGATATAGTATACTGGTTATTGACCATGACGATGCTAAATTGCTTATATTTCTGTCAATAGAAGAATTTTTAACAACTTTGGGTTTGATGGACGAACCTGAAAAAAAGAAAATAACCGACCAAAAACAGGCCCTTGCTAAAGCCGAACACTACTGCGCCTACCAGGATAGGGCACAGCAAGAAGTGCGGGATAAATTGTACGAATGGGGTTTGTGGCCTGATGCGGTTGAGAACATCATATCAGAATTGGTAAGTGCGGGTTTTTTAAACGAAGAGCGATTTGCTAAAGCTTACGTGGTAGGCAAGTTCAGGCAAAAAGCCTGGGGAAAGATTAAAATAAAACAGGGGCTGAAATTTAAAAAAGTGCCCGACGTGCTAATAAAAAAAGCGCTGTTACAAATTGATAGTGACGATTACTTTGCAACCCTTACCCGTATATTACAAAGAAAAGCCAGCATTGTAGCTGAAAGAGACGCGTTTAAGCGGCGTTATAAGCTGCAACAGTATGCTATGGGCCGGGGTTTTGAGCATGATTTGATCTTGGACGTTTTGAAAAACAGCGACTTGTAAAAAACATTTAAAAAAAGTTAAATTAACATTTGCAGCATATTGTTTTCTGCCTATATTTGCACTCCCTCAAACAAGGTAGGCGCGAAGCCAAAACTAATGCGGGAAATAACAACCAATGCGAAAGTAGCTCAGTTGGTAGAGCACGACCTTGCCAAGGTCGGGGTCGCGAGTTCGAATCTCGTCTTTCGCTCCAAATCCCTTTTTTAGAAGGGATTTATTGTTAAAAGGTTTCTAAACCTATAACGATGCTCAGATGGTGGAACTGGTAGACACGCAGGACTTAAAATCCTGTTCCCGTTAAAGGAGTGCGGGTTCGATTCCCGCTCTGAGTACACAACGGGAAGCACGTTCAGACAGACGTTGCTTCCCGTTTTTATTTCCTTTCAATTCCTTAGTAATCAAGTAGATAAGCTCAGCACCTTCATTCAATCTGGTGGTTCGATAACTTGTTCCGTCAAATCGTATATTTTCGCGAAATATCGAACCCAGTATCTCTCTCTTTTTGAGTACATCACAGCTTAAATAAAGCTTTCTGAGTTGATAAAGGGCACTTATTGCTTGAGAAATCATTCTGTCAATGCTCAAAACGTTCGAATTTTTCCCTTTAGCTTCGGCAAGATTAAGCTCCAACCTTCTGATTTGTTCTTCGCATTCTTTTTTCATAATTCTGAAATCGTCGGTGTCCAATTTATCATCAAAAACCAATTCCCTTGCTTTGGCTACCCTTGCGTTCAGTAATTCAATTTCTGCGGTAATTCCCTTCCTCCCTGAATGTGTATCGCCTTTAAATTTCTTGTAAACATCCATAGCAACTTCCTTGTAAATTTCTTCCATGCCCTCTTTGGGCACAAACTTTAGAAGTTCATCAGCCATATTTTCATTCATGATGTCTGCTTTATATCGGCAACCACAACCATAAATATGCTGGGCATGGTAGTAATAGTACATACCACCCTTTCTGCCTTTCGATGCGCTGGCCGTAAGTTTCCTATCACATGTGTTACAAGATATAATACCTTTAAGTGGTAAACCCTCCTGTAACTTTACAGCCTGAAGCCTAAGATTGATTTTTCGGCCAGACAATACGTCTTGTACTTCCTGAAATAATCCTTCAGAGATTAGCGGCTCATGCATTCCATCCACCCATTGCTCTTCTTCCTCCTTATAGGCTTTAACTACTATCTTACCGCAATAAACCGGGTTTCTGATCTCTCTGTAAAAATTCGAGCGGCTAATGGACAAGCCTTTTTCGTTTACCATCTGCCGTACTTGGTCGGGTGCAAAAACACCTTCAGCAATTGTTTTAAAGATCCATTGCATTTGCGGTCCATCTACTAGATTAGGTGTAATATATTTAGCGCCGTTCTCTTTTGTCTTGTTGTCGTAACCATAGGGTGCCCTCCCCATATAACGACCTTCTTTACGCGCGCGGCGCATTCCCTGTTTTACATTGAGTGCCCGGCGATCGTTTTCAACTTCCGGTGTCGCAAGGTAAAAGGCTAGCATAATTTTACTTTCCGGAATTTCCATATTGAGTGGTTGTTCTATTGCCTGCGGTTCAATACCAAGTCCGCCTAATATGGCAATCATCTGATATGCATCACTGGCATTTCGACTGAACCTATCCCATTTTGTAAATAATATCAGGTCAGTAAATTTACCTCTCGTTTTTTTTAGATCTATTAACAGCTTAAGCCATTCTGGCCTTTTGAATGTTTTTGCGGAATGATCTTCAAAAATTACCTTTCGGATATCTATGTAGTTCGTTTCACAGTATTTTCTTAGGCGGTCTTCCTGGTCACGCTGCGAGTAGCCTTTATCGGCTTGCTCGTCTGTACTAACTCTAATGTATAAATCGGCTGTTCTCATGAAATTACAATTTAACGTATTGATTTACAGATAAGATAGCAATTTTATACATAAAATCCAAAATTATTTTTGCTTCTGCTTTTGTGACCGTTTGGCCATGTTCTTTGAGTTTGGCAATAACCATTTCGGTTGTGACTTTTCTAGTTCTTGGGTCTACGGTTTCCATAGGCATCTGATTTTTCAGATGCAATTTTATAGATATGTGCTTTGAACTTTTGGGGTCTTAGATTGATATTCCGGGGATGTTGACCACCTGATTCCGTGGCAAAGTGACCATGCAATTAGCTGGCGAACGATAGCAGCGAGAGCTGTAAAAGTGTTTTCAAAGTTAGTTATTAAAAGTGGTTATTGATAACTGACCTCTTTATCATCAGTTCTTCGTTTCTTTCTCATCGATTCTCCCTTCAGTTCGATACGGTGTGCACTGTGTACGATCCGGTCCAGGATAGCATCAGCAATTGTCTTTTCACCTATTACATCATACCATTTACTTACAGGTAGCTGAGAAGTAATGATCAGCGAGGTCTTTCCATGCCTGTCTTCAATGATCTCCATCAGTGCAGCCCTGCTTTGCGCATCAAAAGGCTGGATACCGAAGTCATCCAATATCAATAGTTCTTGCCGTTCTATCTTTGCTACTTCTTTGAGATAGGAACCATCAGCCTTGGCCATTTTAAGCTTGGAGAATAGCTTAGGTGTACTGGCATAAAGGACCCTGTAGCCAAGTGTACAGGCCTGATATCCGATAGCAGAAGCGATATAGCTTTTACCGATACCTGTGCTGCCGGTGATGAGCAGGTTCTCGTTACGTTCGATGAATGTACAGTCCGCCAGGCGCATGATCTGGTTGCGGTCAATACTTCGGTCGGCATGATAGTGAACATCCTCTACAGAGGCTTTGTAGCGGAACTTGGCATAATAGATCTGCCGCTCGATACGCCTGTTATGCCGGTCATCCCATTCTGCATCCACCAGGTGCGCCAGTAGCTCATCTGCTGTATAATCCTCTGTTTTACCTGTTTCCAGTGTGCTTTGAAAAGCATGGTACATGCCGAAGAACTTAAGCTTCCGCATTTTGTCTAACGTGTTTGTGTTCATTCCATTGGTTATTTAAAAGGTTATTTGTAATAGTCTTCCCCTCTGATATTATCGTGGCTGGGCATAGGCAGTTCATCTGCGAACAAGCTTTCCTCATATTGATCCATCTTCTTTTCCAGGATCATATGAATGGTCTTGTAGTTATATACGCCATAGTGAAGACCTCTTCTGCAAGCCATGATCAGGCGTTCATTACCGACTTTACGGGAGAACCCAAGAATACCCAGGCAGGACTTGTAAGCCTGCTCGGGATGTTGTTTACGATCGAATATATTATGGATGTAAAGCCTGACATCCTCATGAATGGATGAGGCCCAACCCAGGAACTTATCCTTTGACCAGTCGGCCACGAACTGGTGAGTAGAAGCAAGATGGTCTTTCTCGGTTGTATAAAGATATAATCCCCTGGTGCGTTTATGCATAGCGATACGCTCGTAATGGTAAAAGGCCTCTACCGAAGAACTGGAATAAAGCAGCTTGATCTTCCTGCCAATAAAGCGGTAAGGGACACTGTAATAATGTTTATCAGGTCCAAGGCAAACATATCCGTTCTTCATCACGGTAGCATGGAACTGCTTTTTAAGCTCATAGCGAAGAACAGGTAAAGGGTTAAGCACTTCCCGTTCTATCTCATCGAACTGCTGCCTACGGCTGTAGTTCCTGCCTTGCAGGAACCGGTTATTATGCTCTTCGAGCACCGCTCTTATGGCTTCGTTCAATTCCTTTAAAGAGTGGTAAACCATCTTCCTTAAAGGAGCATAGATCCGGGTATACATGATCTTAACCGCACCTTCTACCAATGCTTTATCACGAGGGCGGAACGCCCGGGCTGGTAGAATGGTGGTGCCGTAATGATCTGCAAAGTCAGCGAATGTTTCGTTTAAGGTGGGTTCAAAACGGCTGCTTTTGGTTACGGCAGCTTTTAGGTTATCCGGAACTATGGCATCAGGAACACCACCGATATAATGCAGGGTATTCTCACAGGCCGTAATAAAGTCCTCCTTTTGCTGACTACCCACAGCTTCTACATAAGTGAGCTGGCTGGCTCCGAGTATAGCTACAAATACCTCAACGGTAATGATCTCGCCGGTCTCCTTATCGGTAATGCTAAGCTTTTGCCCTGCAAAGTCCACATACAGCTTATCACCTGCTT
>NZ_JBHUON010000020.1:0-81885 GCF_042686155.1 Mucilaginibacter antarcticus
GTAATTGTGTAAACCTATTTTAGTACTAACTTTAAAGTGTAAACTAACACCAGTATTAACAACCAATAGTGTAAACTTTTTTCAGGACGGGTCATTTTCAATACAATACAAAAAATACTGTTTCAAGTGATTCATATTCTCAAATGGATCAGTGAAGCCGGTGGGTTTTTGTATTAAGCAACAAAGCCACTAGTTGTTTAGCTAGTGGCTCTAATATCAATAAAATTGCAAGTTGGTTAACCGCCGTAGGTAACGTCGAGCGTAATTGGCACATTTAAAGCCTTGCTGATGATACAGTTAGCTTTTGCGCCTTCGGCTACTTCCTTAAACTTGGCTTCGTCTACGCCGTCAATAGCGGTAGCGGTTAGTTCTAAATGTATACCGGTAATGCTAAGTGCCTGCATATCAAGATCAAGTATCGCTTTAGTGCTCAAATCGCCCGGCGTAATGCCTTGCTGGCTAAGTACCGCGCCAACCGCCATAGTGAAACAGCCCGCGTGAGCGGCGGCTATAAGTTCTTCAGGGTTAGTGCCTACGCCATCAGCGAAGCGGGTTTTGAATGAGTATTGGGTGTTGTTAAGAATAGTGCTCTGGGTACTGATCTCTCCTTTACCCTCGTTTAAAGTGCCGTTCCAATGGGCATTAGCGGTGCGTTTCATAGTATTTGATTTTGATGGTTGTGTATGTAAATGTATATAAAAGATTGAAAATAAGATATCAACGAATAGTTACCAAAGCTGTTTTATCCTCTAAAACGTGCTCTGTCATACTGTACGGGCCACGTAACCTCGTGCCCCAACTCATGCGCAGCACGTAGCGGGAAGTATGGGTCGCGCAGCAGCTGGCGGGCCATAAACACCATATCAGCTTTGCCCGACTGTATGATCTCGTCGGCCTGTTGTGCTTCGGTAATCAAGCCTACTGCACCTGTAGATATACCCGCGGTGCGCACAGCTTCGGCAAACTCAACCTGGTAGCCGGGCTTAAGCGGTATCTTAGCCAGCACGTTACCACCGGTAGAGGTATCTATCAAATCTACCCCACTAGCCTTCAGTATATTAGCTAACGCGATAGAATCATCCACGGTCCAACCGCCGGCCTCGTCTGCCCAATCAGTTGCTGATATCCGCACAAACAACGGGTTGCCTGCCGGCCAAACCTCCTGCACTGCAGCTATCACCTCCTGCAGCAAACGAATGCGGTTATCAAATGATCCGCCATACTCATCTGTACGCTTATTACTTAATGGCGAGTAAAACTGGTGCAGCAGATAACCATGCGCGGCATGCAGCTCTATCACCTTAAAGCCTGCTTTAACAGCCCTAATGGTAGCCGCCTTAAAGTCAGCTATAACCTTTGCAATACCAGCCTTGTCCAACTCAACCGGTAATTCATCGCCCTCGGCAAACGCCACGGGGCTTGGCGCTACGGTAGTCCACCCATGTGGTTGGTTAGATGCTATTTGCTTACCGCCGTTCCATGGCAAATCATGACTGGCCTTGCGGCCCGCGTGGGCTAGTTGAGCGCCTGCAATAGCACCGTGTTGGTGTATAAAGTCGGTAATTTCTTTCAGCTTCCCGATGTGTTCGTCTTTGTAAATACCCAAGTCTGCATAACTGATGCGACCCTCGGGCGATATGGCGATAGCTTCAGTAATAACAAGCGCGGCACCGCCCACCGCCCTGCTGCCCAGATGTACCAGGTGCCAGTTGTCGGCAAAACCGTCCGCACTGCTGTATTCGCACATAGGCGACACCACAATGCGGTTGCGAAATTCAATGTCTTTTATTTTGATAGGTGAGAATAGATGTGGCATATGCTCTTGTGTATGGTCGGCCAAATATGAATAGTAATCAGCATACAATCTTCATGCGTGTGTAAAGGTTGTACTTATCAGACAGCTATGTTAATCCATCTTGTCTTCGCGTTTAACCAACAGTACTTCGTCGCCTTCAAGCGGCAGGTAGCCGTATTCATAGCAAAAGTGGTAGGTTTTACCATTGTGGGTATCGTACTTATTAGTTAAGTATTTAGTGTTGAATCCTTTAGATATCATTTTTGCCATGCTGGTCTTAGTTTTGCCACCGGGGTTAAGCTCCTCCATAATGCGGCGGTTGCGCTTAAGCACGTTGTTTATATTACGTATTAGGTTATAACTGTTACTATTAAGCTGGTTGTTATAGTTGTTGCGGCACAGGTCATTACAAAACTTTTTATCGGCACGGCCCTGTATGGGGTTACCGCAGTCAAGGCATGTTTTTGGATTTTCCATAAGGCTAAGATAATCAATTAATATCCGTTTGCAAACGCTTGCAAATGTGTATTGTCGACTATAAACGTTTACTAACCGACTAATTTTCAAGCCAGTCTACACCTTTGTATCGTCATCAATAAAAGACACAAAACACGATTTACACACGACAAACAAAAGATCATGAATTCACTAAGAAACAGCGCACGCCTTGTAGGCAGATTAGGTATGGACCCTGAAGTAAAAACTTTCGACACCAACAAAAAGCTCACTAAGCTATCGCTAGCCACCAGCGACAGCTACAAAAACGATAAAGGCGAGCGCATTACCGATACTCAATGGCACAACCTGGTAATATGGGGCGCCCAAGCTCAATTGGCCGAAGACTTGCTCCATAAAGGGGACGAAATAGCCATTGAGGGCCGTATCAATAATCGCAGTTATACAGACAAAGTCGGCAATAAGAAATATACCACGGAGATTGTGGTGAACGAATTTATAAAGCTCGGTGCCAAAGCTTAAAGCAACCATCAACTAGACCTTATTACCTAAACCTTATCACAATACCTAAACCTTATCACTATATTTGTTATGTACTTAGAAGCAAAAGAAACCGCCCGGCTATACCAGTTGTTGTCAGAAAAATTAGGTAACGATACCACCGAGGCCATGTTTAAATACATCGATAACAAAACCGAACGATCTGTGGAAGCAACTATTCAGACATTAGCTACTAAAGAAGATCTCGCCCAGGTAAAATATGACCTAAGCGAAAAGATAGGCAATTCAGTAAAATGGATGTTTATATTTTGGATAGGTCAATTTGCAGCCACCGCCGCGGTAATCGTCATATTATTGGGAAAATAACAGGGATTATATAGCCTGATGAACTGTCAGGCTATATAAATTTATGGCGTTACCCCCGCTACCGGCAATATCTTTCCATTAAAAAACTTATGACCGGTAAGCGCAAAATCGGCAACATACTTACCCATTTCAAAAGCCATCACCGGCGACTCATATCCCGGGAAGGCTTTCTCAAGCATTTCGGTTTGTGCTGATCCTAAGGCCAGGCAATTAACTTTTATGCCAAGCTCATTAAACTCTTGCGCCAGGCATTCAGTAAGCGTATGTAAAGCCGCCTTACTGGCCGAATAGGCTGACAGTCCGGTGAATTTTGCACTGCCCTGGTAAGCGCCCATACTGCCAATATTTACAATGTGCGATCCGGCCGGCATAAACCCATGCAGGCTCTGTATTGCGCGTACATGGCCAAGGTAGTTGCTTTGTATCATTTCAACAAAATCGTCTCCTGCTAATTCGGTAAAAGGTTTGTTGATCAGCACGCCGGCATTATTAATCAGTACGTCAACTCTACCTTCAAAATGGGTATTAATAAATTGCTGCAGGGCCGAATAATCATCATATATAATATCAAACTTAACCGGGTAAATCTCTGCTTCAGGATTTAAGCCTAAGGCAATTTCTGCCAGCTTTTGCAGCTTCTCTTGCGAGCGTGCAAGCGCCATGATCTTGTGTTTACCTGCCGATGCAGCTAACTCTATAACTGCTTCAAAACCAATCCCGCTGCTTGCGCCTGTTATAATGATGTTCATGTTGTTCAATAATTATTTTGATGCTGCTTCGGTATCTTCGTCAACAGGCATTTGGCCATTTGCCAAACCATCCTGCAGTCGGCTTGGGCGTATCACGTAGTAAATGCCCAGCAAGGCTACCAGTAATGATATCACATAAAAAGAGCCTGGTAAAAAAACAGCAAGCGTTTCATCCATCGGGAAAACCTTTGTTAGTTGCGTAAATACCGTTTCGCGGATACCTGCTCCCCCCGCACTGATGGGTATAATTGTAGCCAGGGCCGAAATTAAGAACGATAACAGATAAGGCGAAAATTTACCGTCAAAATCTTGCCCTAACAATATAAACACAATGGTCAATACCTGAAAAGTTTGTACTACTACAGCTTTGGCATGCGCGGCAAAAAAGTACCGCGTGTATTCTCTAAAAAACTTATATGCTACGAAGTAATACACTACCGATGCGGCCACAAATATCCCAAGCGGGATACCAATGTGCACATTAATTTGCGGGATTAAGAATATCAAAGCCACGGTAATCAAACCTATTGCCCAAAGCCCGCTCAGCCTATCAAACATAATGGCCCAAAAAACCTTTTTCCCGGGTAACTTATAATTTTTGTTCAGTATCCAAATCTTGTACCCATCGCCCCCAATGCCGCCGGGCAGCAAAAAATTATAGAATAAACCCAACATATAAAGGCGGAAGTTGAATACCGGATCAAGCTTTAAGTTAATGGATTTAAAAAAGCTCATTAATCGCCATGACGACGCGATAATAGATACAAAGAAAGATACCAAAGCCGCCGCCATCCACCAGTAATTGGCGTTCAGTAAGCGATACTTAACGCTGGCAAAAGGCACCCTTCTGAAAACAAAATACAGCAAAACAGCTGTTACCGCAAATTTTAAAAGTAGTTTGGTGATGTTCCAAAGCTTGGTTTTCAAGGTTTTGGGTTTAATTTCATCCTCAACCTCGTTAATTATGCTTTCGTCAATTTCTGTCATTGGATGCAAATGTAGTAATTTAGTTAATTAGTGATAACTGATTAGAGTTTAGTGTAAGTTAAGAAATGTTAAGTCTTGTGTGCAGCTATGCATCGCACATAAATTATTAGAAACCGCTGACGATTATATTCAAATTCCTGATCAGTAATCGCCCATCCTAAACACTAATTATTACCTTTGCAAAAAATTTCAGGCATGAGCAAAGTACAGGTAGGTTTAGTGCAGATGAGCTGCACCGCAAACAAGCAAGAAAACTTAGCTAAAGCTATAGCGAAAGTAAGAGAGGCCGCTGCTAAAGGCGCTAACATTGTTTGTTTACAGGAGCTTTTTACATCGCTTTATTTTTGTGATGTGGAAGATCATGACAATTTTCTTTTGGCCGAGGCAATCCCCGGCCCATCAACCGATGAATTATCAAAAGTCGCGGCCGAGCTAGGTGTGGTTATCATAGCGTCGTTATTTGAAAAACGCACCCACGGTCTTTATCATAATACTACCGCGGTATTGGATGCCGACGGCGCCTATTTAGGCAAATACCGCAAAATGCATATTCCTGATGATCCGGGTTTTTACGAGAAGTTTTACTTCACACCCGGCGATTTAGGTTACAAAGTATTTAAAACCAAGTTTGCTACCATAGGTGTATTGATTTGCTGGGACCAATGGTATCCGGAAGCCGCCCGTATTACAGCATTAATGGGTGCCGAAATATTGTTCTACCCTACCGCTATTGGTTGGGCTACTACGCAGGACGAGGCTACTAACGTAGAGCAATACAACGCATGGCAAACCATTCAACGATCGCATGCCGTAGCCAATGGCGTACACGTAGTGAGCGTTAACCGTGTTGGCGAAGAAGCCGGCGTACAGTTTTGGGGTGGATCATTCTTTGCTAACCCGTTTGGCACCATCATTCACCAAACCACACATACCGACGAGGAGGTGATAGTACAGGAATTGGATTTGAATAAAACTGATTACTACCGCACCCACTGGCCGTTTTTACGTGATCGTCGGATTGATTCTTATCAGCCTATAACAAAGAGATTGCTGGACGACGAATAAGCCCCACCCAGTTCCTCCCCGGTAGGGAGGGCAAATGGAATAAGTATTTATTAGATAAATCAAGTCTCCCTACCGGGGGGAATTTAGAAGGGGCTAACTTATGATCTACCCAAAACAATTAGGATTTACATTTCCTGCGGAATGGCATAAACACAAAGCTATGTGGCTAAGCTGGCCGCATAAAGAAGAATCATGGCCGGGTAAGATCATGACTATTTATCCGCAGTACTGTCAATTTATAAAAGAAGTTAGCATCGGTGAATTGGTGCGTATTATTGTTAAAGACGAACAAATGGCGGCCTTTGCCAAGCAGCAATTGATGCTGGTAGGCGCCGATTTAAACCGTATTGAATTTTTTGAATTTGGCACTAATGATGCCTGGTGTCGAGATCATGGCCCCGCATTTTTGATTAATCCAACCACAAAGGAAAAAGCTATCGTTGATTGGGGCTACAATGCCTGGGGCGGCAAGTATCCGCCGTTTGATTTGGATGATGTTGTGCCGACAAAAATTGCTAATCACTATGGGCTGGATGTGTATCATCCGGGTATTGTGATGGAAGGAGGATCTGTCGAATTTAATGGAGCAGGTACTATTTTAACCACAACGGCATGCTTGCTTAACCCCAACCGTAATCCGCATCTTAACCAGCAGCAGATAGAAGAATACTTGTACAACTACTACGGCGCGGAACAAATTTTATGGTTGGGAGATGGTATTGTTGGCGATGATACCGACGGACATATTGACGACATTACCCGCTTTGTAAATCAGGACACAGTGGTAACTGTAGTTGAGGAGAACAAAAACGACGACAACTACCATTTGCTGCAAGAAAACCTGGCCAGCCTTAAAACCATGCGGCTGTTAAACGGCAAACAGCTAAACATAGTTGAGTTACCTATGCCCGACGCAGTGATCTATGATGATCAGCGCCTGCCTGCATCCTACGCTAACTTTTACATTGGCAACGCGGCGGTGGTTGTTCCTACTTTCCGTTGCGATAAGGATGAAAAGGCATTAGACATTTTAACCGGATGTTTCCCTGACAGGAAAGTTATCGGCATTGATTCGACCGATATTATCTGGGGATTGGGTAGTTTCCACTGCTTGAGCCAGCAAGAACCGGAGATGTAGATTTAAGTAGCGGTTCTCAAATGACCGTCATACAAACTGTAAATTCGCTATTTGCAAAAGATATACTTAAAACCACAAACGAGCAATAACATTTTCACCGACAATACTCCCACTTTTACCGAGTTCTTGCAGCTTGATGGCCAGAATTGGTTTTGGCTCATTATATTAGTGCCTTACTTTTGAGTAAGATTTAAAGATAAGGACATGACTAACGATATAAATAATACAGATCACCCCAACAAGCCCGGCAAGGGAAATGTAATAGCCGGCATTGCTTTATTGATGATTGGTGTGAGTTTTTTACTCAATCAATTTGATTTTGGATTACCGCATTGGCTGTTTGGCTGGTACACCTGGATAATTGCCGTAGGCCTTTATATGGGCACACGCAGCAATTTCCGCTCACTAGGTTGGTTAGTTGTAACAGGTTTAGGTTTCGCTTTTATGCTGAACGATGCTTTACCCCATATCTCCATTAGTAGATTTTACTGGCCTGCAGCGTTAATAGGTTTTGGTATATACCTGATATTGCGCCGTAAAAATCATACTGATTACTGGGATAAAAACGACTGGAAGCTTAAATGGGATGCCGGCAAATACAACTACCGCGCCCCGGGTGTTAATGAGCCTGTTGTAGATTACACCGTTAACCCTGATGAACCGATAAAAGAGACAACTACACCACCTGCAACCCCAGGATACAACTCTGCTTATGGCGCCGATGACTTGCTCGACGCCGTGTCTATCTTCGGTGGGGTTAAAAAGATCATCTTTTCAAAGAACTTTCAGGGGGGCGAGCTTGTAAACGTGTTTGGCGGTGCCGAGCTCGATTTTACTCAAGCCGATATCAATGGCCGTGTTTATGTAGACGTTACTCAGATATTTGGCGGTACCAAAATCATTGTGCCGGCACACTGGATGGTCGTTTCAGATATATCGGCCGTTTTTGCCGGGGTTGATGATAAACGGATACGCACTAATACACCTTTAGACAGCAACAAAGTGCTGGTATTAAAGGGTATATCTGTATTTGCCGGCATCGATATCCGCAGCTATTAATTGTATCAACCTAAATAAAACACAACCCTTGTGGCGGCAGTACAAACACTAACCTTTCAAAAACTACGCTGGGCATTTTTAGCTTGCGGGCTTGCATGGGCAGGTTTGCAAGCTTACATCATTGCCGGCTTTGGCTTTGATTGGGTAATTGCTTTAATAGATAGCGGCGTTAGCGCGGTACTACTTGCCGCGGCCTGCTGGCTTATTAATAACAATCTGCGCTACTATCAACCGGGTAAAGGGAGTTATCTTAATATCCTGATTTGGTGCGGCGCTTTGGCCGCAGCCTGTACAGCCGGATGTCGCTACATATTGCCTTTTTTAAACACGGGCGAGGTGTATGCTAACTTCATGATGCAGTCATTGGTCATCAGGTTTTTTACTGACTTTTTGGCGATAGGCTGGATGGCCATGATCAGCATGATCTGGTATGCGCAGATAGATCAGAAAGAAAATGAGAAACGCAAAGCCGAGGCCGAGCAACTTGCCCGCGACGCCGAGCTTTACAACCTGCGCCAGCAGTTGCAGCCCCATTTTTTGTTTAACAGCTTAAACTCAATAAACGCGTTGATAGGTTTTAAACCAGAGCAAGCCCGTGAGATGATACACCAACTGTCTGACTTTTTGCGTGGCACCCTGCGTAAAGACGACCAGCAGCAAGTATCGCTAAACGAGGAATTGGCTCACCTAAACCTTTACCTTGAGATAGAAAAGGTGCGCTTTGGGCACCGCCTGCAAACCGAGGTAAGTTATGATCCGCAGTGTGGCGAATGTATTATGCCATCGATGCTGTTGCAGCCATTGGTGGAAAATGCTATAAAATTTGGTTTGTACGATACTACCGAAGCAGTCGTAGTGAGCATACGTGGCCAGTTAGAGGGTAACTATCTGGAACTGATTGTTCAAAACCCGTATGACCCTAAAACCTCGCGGCCGCGCCAGGGTACCGGCTTTGGGCTTAGCGGGGTGCAGCGCAGGCTATATTTACTATTCGCGCGTAATGATTTGATGGAAACTCACGCAAATGATAATATATTTACAACCATAATTAAAATTCCGCAGTAAATGATACGTGCCTTATTGATTGACGACGAGCCTTTGGCCCGCATGGTGGTAAGAGAATATTTGTTAGCGTACCCGCAAATAGAAGTATTGCAAGAGTGCGGCGATGGTTTTGAGGGCCTTAAAGCCATACAACAACATCAGCCTAATCTGATATTTTTGGATGTGCAGATGCCAAAGATCAACGGCTTTGAGATGCTGGAGTTGGTGGACGACCAGCAACCTGCGGTGATATTTACAACGGCCTTTGATGAGTACGCCATTAAAGCCTTTGAAGCACACGCAACCGACTATCTGTTAAAACCGTTCAGCAAAGAGCGCTTTAATAAGGCTATTGATAAGTTTTTGGCCCAGGCACCAGCCGCTTCCGTGCCAAAGCAAGAGCAGTTGTTAGATGCGGTAGCATCAGCATCGCCGGCACAGCATGAGCGTATTGTGGTTAAAACCGGCACCAAAGTGAAGATCATCCCTGTGGCGGATGTATTGTACCTGCAGGCTGATGACGACTACGTGAGCATCATTACCGCCGAGGGCGCCTACCTGAAGAACAAGACCATGAGCTTCTTTGAGCAAACGCTTGATGCCCGTCAGTTTGTACGGGTGCACCGCAGCTACATTGTGAGTGTACAAGAGATTACCCGTATTGATCCTTACGAAAAAGACAGCCACCTGGCTATACTTAAAAATGGCGCTAAGATACCGGTGAGCAAAACCGGCTACGTTAAGCTAAAACAGGTTTTAGGCATCTAAGCGTTGCTTGTTTCACGCGTGTGTGACACAGATGAAACAAGTGAAACAAGATTTTGACTTAACATATTAATTTTCAGAACTTTACAAAAATCGTGTGAAACAAAATGAAACAAAATTTTTGATTAACTGATTGAAAATCACCAGCTTACGATAACCACAAAATTGACATCTTTTCATGGTATTAAACACAAATATTTGTCAATTCCTTAAAGAAACTCTCCTTTTCGCTATGATATAATCTGCAATCTTAGCAATTTGCGGTTTACTGATAGCGCCGTTCCAGGCCGGCATACCTTTGTCTAATACTCCGTTGGTAATTACGGCCATCAGCATCGCCTTGGTAGCTCCGTGTTTTAATTGGGCGGCTAACAGGTTAGCGCCTTTGTCTGTCCCCTTTAAATTATCACCATGGCAACTGGCACACATTTGCTGGTAGAGCATGAGTGTGGCCATTGTGGCGGGTGATGTTTGAGCCACCGTATTGGCAGTGATTTTTTGTGATACCAGGGTATTTTTTGTACCCGACGGTCGCAGTCTTAAAATCATATCGTACTGTGGCCTTGGCTGCCCTTCGGCCGGGTCAATTTGCGAGGTGGAGAAATAAATATACCCATCAGGGCCGGTAACCAGCGAACGGATGCGGCCATACACCTTTTTCAGCATTACTTCCTGGCCTATCGCCTTGTTGCCATCAAGGGTAACCTTAAGTATTGATTCGCCACGCAAACAGGCTACCAGTAGTTTGCCCTTTAATTGCGGAAACTTGTCACCATTATAAAACATGGCTTCGCCTGGGCCGATTGATGGCGTAAACTCTGCTATTGGGGTTAACATTGCCTCGCGGGTTTGTTGGTGATGGATAAGCGGCCAACCATAGTTCATGCCTCTTTTTATGATATTGATCTCGTCGCCACCGGTTGGGCCGTGCTCGGTTTCAAACAAAGTATTAGACCCCGGTTGAAACACCAGGCCTTGCGGGTTACGGTGGCCATAGCTCCAAATCTCTTTGCGGGCAGTATCATTGTTTACAAAAGGGTTATCGGCTGGTACGGTACCATCATCGTTTACCCTTAAAATTTTGCCATTGTAGGTTTTAAGGTCCTGCGACAGGATAGCTTCGTCAGCATCGCCGGTAGTGATATACAATTTGCGGTCGGCGCCGAACACCAGCCTACTGCCGGTGTGATTCTGATTGGCATGGATATCGTCCTTAATTACAAAGGGTTTTATCAAGGTATCGTTCCTAAACTCATAGCGGACTATCTGCAGCCTTATGCGGTTACCTTGCCAGTAATCATTAGCTAAATAGATAAAACGGTTTTTTTCGAACTCCGGATGGATAGCCATACCCAGCATACCCGTTTTGTTGCGTTGAGGAATGTTAGGGATAACAAATGCGGGTTTATTTAACAGATGCCCGTCGCGGTAGATGCGCAACTTGCCGCTACGCTCGGTAAACAGCATGGTATTATCCGGCAAAAAAACAATCTGCCACGGCACGGTCAAATCATGCGCCAGGGTATCTATGTGGTAACCGGTGGTATCTGCAATCAAGCCTTGGGTGTTGCTACCCGTTCTTGCATTGATAAATGCGCTAAGGGCTATCACAGGAAAACTTAAAGCTAATAGGTATTTAAATACTTTCATACAATGGTATTACATCACCTAAAATAATAAATAAACGGTTAAGAGACTTACTTTTAAATTTATATACATAATTTTGTTATGTATATAAATAATTATACATTTGTTGTATGAGCACTAATCCATTACTGAAAGGCACTTTGCAAACCATCATTTTAAAGCTGCTGGAAGATAATACCGAAATGTATGGTTACGAGATAACGCAAAAGGTTAAAGAGATGACGGAGGGCGATATTTTGCTTACTGAAGGCGCCCTATACCCTGCCCTGCACAAACTGGAGGCAGATGGCTTCTTAGAAACCTTTACTCAGGTTGTAGATAACCGCGTACGTAAATATTACCGATTAACGGAGCAAGGCGGCAAAGAGGTAACCAACAAAATTACCGAAGCCGAAGCTTTTATCAATCAGCTGCAAACCATACTGAGCCTTAAACCTGCTGTAAAATGAAACCAAACGCAGAACAATTACAAGATATAGAAGACATATTAAGCAGTGTTACCCAATACCGCGAGACATATGACGAACTGTATGACCATATTTTAAGCGCAATGGATAGGATGCCCGATAACGCGCCCTTTATCCCATCATTACGCGATATAATGGAGAACGAACTTGGTGGCAAGCGTGGCGTTAGCCGGATAGAGCGTAAATATTGCAAATCGGCACTGAAAGAGGTTATCAAAAAGTATTGCGCTTACTTTGGGCAATACTTAATATCGCCTTATGTTGTAATCCTTATAGGTTTAACTTACGGGTTTTACCTGGGTATGACAAGTGGCGTATTTCATCCTCGCCTCTTGATGATGGGATGGCTTTTTATTAATATATTAATGGCCATTGTTCGCAAAAGATTAATTGTCAAAGCACGGAATAATGGCACTTACGGCAAAAGTTCCATAATATCTATTCTGTATGTTTATTTAGCGATGTTCCCAATAATACTGACGGTCATAGTCTCCATCGGCTTTATGATATCATTAGCTTTTGTAGACTTAGCTCCGTTTACCTGGTACCCATCGGCCCTCGTCCTCATATTCTTTTTGTACATGGTAAATATCCTGGTTTACTATCAATTTTTAAAGGACGAGTTTAAAACTATAACCACTAGCTAAGTTGTCATTATGATACCAACCGCCGAGCAAAAAGAGCTGATAAAAACCCAGCTTCAAGACATCCTGAAGGTGCGCGAGACCTATGAAGAGATATATGACCATATCATAACGGCGCTGGAAGCTATGCCGGATAATAAGTCTTTTAACGAAGCGATGGATTACATTTTTAAACGCGAATTGGGGGGCAAAGGTGGTATCCGCGCTATGCAGCGTCGGACCATAAAAATAGCTGTAAAAGAATTTGCTATAGAATACTTGACGTGGTATGGCAAAATCCTTACATCCCGCCAAGCCTTGATAATATTACCGGCAACTGTTTTATATTATTTTTTGATGAACAATAATGAATGGTTTAGAGACAGGCTTGGCCAAATTTTACATATGGCGCTGATATTGACACCCGGGATTATTATAAGCGCTAAAAGTGTTATTGCACAAAAAAAACAGGAATGGAAAATAGTGAAGACCCAAGATGCCAACCTGATCATCAAGCCATTTGGAAATATTTTTATGTTATTTTCTCCAATGATGATATGGCCTCTGGTGTCTATCTTTTGTATGTGGCTTGAACGCGGTGGCCTTATAGCAAGACAACCTGATTACAATGGCATGCCCATTAATGTCGCTACAGTTCTATTCTTCTTTATCGCTACCCATTCGCTTATTTATTACAACATGTATAAAAACTGGTCTAAACAATTGCTGGCCAGCTAATTAATTTACAACCTAAGTGATATGATTAAGAAACACCCAGGCTTATAAAAATGTATTCTCGATAAAATGAGGAGGACATTTATGAAAGAACAGAACGGCGCAGATGCAAACAAGCTTGATAGCTGGCAATAATTACAATATATCCATAGCAGACCTAAATTATCAAATGTTCATATTGTTTCATTTTGGATTCGAAATATTTAAGATAGCACTTCAAGCTGCTGTTTACTCGTTAATGCTAGTTCTTTTTATATTTATTATAATTAAGACTACTGGAAATCGTCGATTAAAAAGCATTAAATTCAAAACAGTATATTTCAGCATAGCTGGTCTGTTGTTTATTTTTTCATTCACTTACTACGGAGATCATGGACTTGGCGATGAAGCCAATATTCCCTTAGGACATGCGAAAACTATTAATAGTAGCGACGGTTATGCCTATCTAAATGTGGGGCGCACGCAAATCAATATAGATAGCTTTTTAGTTCGTAATGATCATTTATGCTTCGCATCGAAAAACGATTACTACGACTACCAATTGCCATCGGGTAAGCATGTTAAATATAGCAGTAGGCCGGAATATGAAGCTCACGCAAAAAAAAATCATTTACCAGTGGTAAATGATTTCAAAACTTTTTACCCGCAATATGATGCTTATTGGAATGGGTGGCGCTTTTGGCTACTACCTTGACCATCAAGTAAAGTTCATTATTTTTAGAGGAAACCTTACACTATATAATGAAACCACCGCAGCAGAAAAACTATGGCTTAAAGATTACCTGTACCAAATTATGGAGTATAGGGAAACCTATGAAGAGGTTTACGACCACATGGTATTGGCGGTGGCGGAAGCACCTGAAGAAAAGCATTTTGAAAGCGTAGTAGCAGGGATCAATTAACATTACCCCTTTTGCGATACTCAAGTGCTATGCAGCCGTTTTTGAAGGTTCGTGTTGCCACCAATTCCAGCTTAAACGTTTCCGGAAGGCTACCAGTATTAAGCAAATGTCTTCCACCGCCCGCTATTACAGGGTGCACTACTAAACTAAATTCATCTATAAGGCCCGCTGCTATCAGTTCGGGCAGCATACTTACGGTGTCCACCGAGATGGTTTTGCCGGGCTGCTGCTTTAGTTTTCTTAGTTCACCTACGGGGTTGTTCCTTATGATCGTTGTGTTACCGCCTACATTTTCCAATGATCGTGACATCACCACTTTATCAATGGCGACAAGCCTGTCCGCAAAGCGGATTTCGGCGGCGGAACCGGAACGGCTTTTTGCAACATCGCCCCAGTACGGGAACATGAGCTGATACATGACGCGGCCATAAAAGAGCGTATCCACATCATCCATCATATCAGCAAAATATTCCATCAGCTCTTCGCTTGGATCGCCTAAGGTGTGGTCGCAATAGCCATCCAGGCAAATGTTCAAAGCAAATGATACCTTTCTCATCCTACAAAAATAAGCGAGCCACCCTATACATTGCAGGGTTAGACGCGACAAGAAAAGGGTGTTTTAAGCCAATTAAGCCTAAATTGAGACACCGTTCCTACTGTCAACCCTAAAATGGATATCCTATTGCCAAATTAAAGATCAAATTTCTGCCGCGCCATTCGGCACTTCTAAAGTCTATCTGGTTAATCACTATCCGCTGGCCTGCAGGCAGGCTTGGTTTAATGACCGGGAAAGCCAGATCGGTACGCAATACCAATACCGTTAGGTTAAAGCGTAAGCCCACACCTACGTCGGCAGCCATTTGTTTAATAAAATCTTTACCGAATGCAGATCCCGGTTGTAGCGGGTTCCCGCGCATCAGCCAGATATTACCGGCATCTGCAAATACAGCACCTTCAACTATGCTAAACAGTTTAGGGCGATATTCTAAATTAGCTTCGATACGGATATCGCCGGATTGATCTGCCAGGTACTGCGTTCCGGATGTCTGTGCGGGTGCCGGATTAAATGCGCCCGGGCCTAATGATCTGGCCGAGAAACCACGCAAACTATTGGCACCACCAATAAAGAACTGCTGGCTGTAAGGCATCACGGTAGAGTTGCCGTACGGTATACCTGCACCTACTAACAAACGGGCTGCTATTTTACTGCCAGCCGGACCTAACCTGTGGTAAAAGCGCAGATCGTTATCTAACTTAACATATTGGTTAAAAGGCGTACCAAGTATGGTGCGCACTTTACCGGCAAGGGTATCGGCACCGGTAATTATACCCAATACATTGGCCGATAGGTTGATCTTTCCGTTATAGAAAAAAGTATTGGTTCTGTACTCTTCGGTAGTATTAGTATAGGTGTATGAATAACTTGGGCCAAAAGTAAGCTGGT
Organism: Mucilaginibacter antarcticus; assembly: GCF_042686155.1. Taxonomy (NCBI): domain Bacteria; kingdom Pseudomonadati; phylum Bacteroidota; class Sphingobacteriia; order Sphingobacteriales; family Sphingobacteriaceae; genus Mucilaginibacter; species Mucilaginibacter antarcticus. The sequence continues at coordinate 15,744 of NZ_JBHUON010000020.1, forward strand.
TATCAATTACGTGCTTAAGTGCCGGATTTTTAGTATCCCTTATACTATCTAAATACTTTTTTGAAACACTGGCTGCATTAACATAGGTAAACTCCATTAAATTCAGCTCGTGCTGTTTATGCAAATTAGGTTTCCATTGGTAACCAAATGAGGCATTGAACGAGTTTAAATTATACAAACTAGTACGGTTAATAAGCGTGTAGCCGGTATTTAAAATGGTGCGCGGAATATAGGCGCCATCCGTCTTAAACTCCCACGGGCTGATAAACCTTGGCCAGCTGAGTGACGGTTTTACACCAAATTGATAAACGTTATAACCACCGTTACGTGCGCCAAACTGGATATCAGAACTTACAAAAAATTGAAGCTGAAACAGCTCGCCGCCCTTAAAGGTATTTTTATTACGGAAGGTTAAATTAAACTGTGTACCATTAAAGTTTGCCGAACTTTGGCGACCCAGGATCTCGGCTTGTAAGGATTTGCGTTTGTACTGCGTTAAGTAGTAATACACGTCCAGTAACGGCGAGTCGGGCGTTACATCCTCAAACCTGTTTTTAACATAGCGGAACGGACCAAGCTCTATAAAGCGGTTCAAGCTTTTGGTATGTTCGGTGCGGTTATAAACCTCACCCGGGCGCAAAAGCACCGCGTTTTTAAAAGTGAAAGGGCGTACAGTTTTACGTGGGTCTATCACGTTATACCAGCGGTAGCGCTCTGCCGAATCTAACTTAACAGAGGTATCGCGCAAGTTATAGCGCGGATAGACATAAATGTTGCGGATAGAATAAATCCAACGGGCCTGATCCGGCGTGGTTGGTTTCACCGTAACAAACATGTCTACTTTGTGATTAGCTATTGTACTGTCGTATCGCATGATCAAATAATCAGGCGAGAAATAGAAGAAACCCTTCTCCTTTAACTTGGCATCAATGCGCACGCGCTCGGCTTTAATCACGTCCAAATCAAAGCGATCGCCTACCTTTAGTAAACTTTCTTTACCTGTACCTGCCACGGCAGTATCCAGGTCATTAAAATCCGTAGGAAAACCAACTTTATTGTAATGATAAGCCGGGCCAGCCTGTGCCGTATACACCGCCTTAGCCACGCGCGACCCTTTTTTACTTACAGTATCGCCACTTACCTGGGCATTAAAAAAGCCTTTATTTTGCAGCCTGTTTTTTAGTATGCTGCTATTTTTTGGCAAGTCTACCGCACTAACTAAAACAGGTGGTTCGCCAAATTTTTTGTTAAGCCATTGTTTAATGCCGCGCTGTTTGTTGGTAAGGGTTTTGTAATACACCCAAAGCTTATAGCGCATACCCAGTATTTTTGTGTTGGGTTTAGGCCGCAGTAAACCCTCCAAATCGGTGGTTAATGCTTTTGCGTCGTTTTTACTTATGCTGTCTTTATCGGCAATTTTAACTTCGCCGCCATCATACAGCTTTTGTCCCGCCGGCAGATACTTGGTGGTACTGCACGCACTGGCGAAAACTACCACACAAAAAATCAATATATATTTAAACTTGGTCATAGGTTAGTCTTGTGGTTCTTTTTTTTCGGCAGGCTTGTTGGCCGGTTGTACTACCGGCTCTACTACAGTTTCGTCATGTGCTTTTTCAGCTTCTTTCTTTACTTCGTCTTTGGCTTTTTCTTTTTCCTTGTACTCTTTCTGCAATTCGCGCTCCTCGCGTGGCTTGCGTTTAAACAGCTCCATAAAGCGGTTATATTCGTACGTTAACGAGAATGCTAAACCAGTCTCAACCACCTGGCCCTGTACTACCACATATTGGTCTCGGCGATATGCACGCAGCATGTAGCGGCCATCTGCCGTTAATTTGTAATTAACTGAAAGATTACCCGCAATTTGCGACGATTTTTGGCCAGGCTGGTTCTGTCCTTCCAGGTTAAAATTGTTACCAACCGAAACCGTCAACCTGTCGTTTAGGAACTGTTTAGACAACCCGACATTCAGGTCCGTTCGGTTTTGCTGGACCCCCGACGAGTAGTCGGCACCAGACGTTACGCCGAAGCTAAGTTGTACGCCACCACCCAAATTACCGGCAAGTTTATTTAACTGGTCTGACAGCAAATTACTCACGCTATTACGTATAACGCCGTTAACACCTGTGCTGCCACCCGCGCTTTGCAGCGGGTTGTCGCCAATAAAGTGGCCAAGCACCAATACGCCCAGCACCTGCTTGTTTAACTCGTTAGGGTTAGCCCTGATTTGCGAAAGCCGTGCGTTCACGACATCTATTACCCCCGGCGATACGGTGTAGTTACTGTCAGGCAATACGATATCAAAGCTGATATCAGGTTTAAGCAACTCGTTCTTTAAGTTCAGATTTACGTTAAACGGAAGCTTTTGCTTATACATTGTCAGGTTGCTGCCATCGTCGCCCATTTGCTGGTTTACCAGATCTATAGGCGGCACGTTTGCCACATAAACTGCCGTCAAATCAACCATGGCCGATGTTGGATCGCCGGTCCAGTTAATAGTGCTGCCCTTTTTGAAGTTGAAGGTACGGCTTACTGTAGCGTAAGACAGGTTGTAAGATCCACGCTCAACCACATAAGTACCCGTAAGGTTGATCTTGCCGCTTGGGTCTATACCACCCTGAAGGTTCGCTTCGCCGCGGATGTTTACTACATCGCCGTTACGCTCATCAATTACAACGTTAAAATTAGCAAGCTTGCTTACTTTAATGGTTGCATTAACATCCATTCCCCTCAAATTGCTTTGTTTGAGCGAGTCGAGCTGACGGGCCAGGAGAATCGAATCCAGCTTCGGCGCGTCCTGATCAATAACTTCAACCACACCTTTTCGGTCAACCACGCCCGGATCATCCGACGGTAGCACAAAGGTCATATCTGTTTTATCGTTTACGGTAAGGTTGGCGTCCACTTTCGGCGCATCCATATTACCGCGAATCTGTATGCGGGTATCTACGTACAGCTTACCATAAAACAGTTTATTATCTGCCTTGGTTGAGTTAACCGCCCTAAAGTTGGTGGCGTTTATGTCCATACCAAATCTAAAATCTGTAAAGGTTTTGGTATATAACGTACCTGATACGATGGCTTTGTTACCGGTAGAGTCAACCAAAGTAAAGTCTCTGAACAATACTCCATCCTCGTTAAAGGTAATTACCTCTTTAGGCATAGTGAAGTAGGAGTTTAACATACTCACATTAAAGCCAACCTCGTTAAAATTGACATCGCCCCTAACTACCGGCACATCTGTTGTGCCTGTTACTTTAAGCTGACCGGTTATCGTGCCCTTCGCGTTTCGTATGGCGCCAAAACTAAAGCCTTCAATGCTTTTTACATTTAGCTTAACAATGTTCAAATCCAAATCAAAGCGGCTTGCCGGGGTGGTATAGTATATGCCCTTTAAATTAACCTGGTTACCTTTGCCGGTAATGCTCATATCGGCTGAGTAAGCGTTAGCTGTCTGGTTATTTACTTTTAAGGCGATGTTGCCTACGGTGTCGCCTTTAAAGCTAAAATCTTTAACATCAAGCTGTGCGGTAAACTTCATAGCCGACTGAAAATCGCTGATGTTAGCCTCGCCATTAATAACGCCGCCTACCTGTAACGAGTCCTGCTGGGCCATTTGCGTAATGGTTTCAATATGGAAATCGCGGAAAGCAACTTTTAATGGCGAGTTATAATCTGTACCCACGCTATTTACACTTAATATCTGGTTGTTATTGGTGATAGCAAAGTTACGCGCTAAAATACCTTTGCTACCAAACTGCAAAGCATTATCGGCGCTAACCGCCCAGGGGATGTAGTTAAACATCACGCCGTCCTGTAAAAAGCTAAACTGGTATAGATCTGGCAGAGCGGTCATTACGCCTGCTATGCGATAACGTTCCTTCCTGGCCGCATCGCGCACCTGAAGGCTTACGTTTAGTTTGTTGTTTTGCGCGTTACCCGTTATGCTTGGGTATAACAGATCAAGCGATGAGCCTACTTTTACCTCATCAACCGTCAGCGCGTAGTTAAGCGCGTTGTTGGCTGTATTGATATTCAGTTTTCCGTTATTGATAACCTGCGTACCGTACACCACTTTTGGGATGGTGCCGTTTGCCACGAATTCGCCGGTGCTGCTGTTAAAGCGGCCGGTAATGTTCACCGGGTCAAGCGTGGTAAGGGTCGGTGCAAACTGTTCCAGCAATGACGACTTAATTATCCGCACCGCGAAGGTAAATTGTTGCGGCGAGTATGCCGGCTTGGCGGCAGATTTTGCCGCGCCCAGGCTGGTATCAAAATATTTATTCACCATGTCCTGCATGGCGGTGCCTACTTCAGTGAGCTTATACTTACCGCTCATGCGTGCATTCAGGAATGGGGTTTTTAATCGCAAAGCGCTGCTGTCAGCATTAGCCGTTGATATCAGGCTGATAGAATCAACCTTAATACGTTGATCTTTGGTTACCACCAACAGGTTGGTGGCTTTGATATTTGCGTTCAAGTAATCCGGATCGGCGGTCGGCACATCAGCTATTATCTTACCGTGCAGGCGCAATGGCGTAGTGCTTAATTTAAGCGCTTGCAGGTCAATACTGTCTAACATCAGGTTAGCTGTTATTGCCGGATATTTTTTATTCAGGTTGGCCTTAGCATTCAGTGCGAAATGAATATTAGGGTCATTCATGGTAGACACTACGGTATAGGCACCATTAACCGCAGTACCTTTTAATTTCAAGTTTTTGTAGGTATACCCCTTTACATAAGCCGACGCGACGCTGCCGTCAAAGGCCAGGCTGGCTTTTTTAGGATCAAGGCCCCTGCCCTTCACATTGGCCGCCATAGTAACCATACCCACCATTTGTGGCTGTTTAGTTATGGCACCCACGTTTAAATTATTAGCGCGGATATTTGCTACATAGCTTGCCTTAGTTTTGCTGTTGCCGTTCTTCATGCCAGCTACCACATCGGCGGCGCCCAGATTGGTACGCAGGTTAAGCTTAGTATTAAAGTTGTACATGCTGCCTTTAAAAGTCCCTTTAAGGTTCATGTTGTCGGGCACGCGTATATTTGCCGGGATAGTGCCCTTGGGGGCCAGTTTGGCTATGTCGCCAGCGCTGGTGTTGAAGTCGGCCAGGTTTACATCAAAGTAAGCCTTGTTCATATCAGGCAAGCCACGCAAACGCGCCGATGCTTTGATATGGGTGTTTCTTAAACCGCGCACTTCAAAGTTGGGGATATTCAGGTTATTAACCCCACCCTCTACCCTGCCGTCAATACGGAACACCGAGTTTGGCGAGCTTTTAAATGGCTCCATGCTTGCCATTGTTGGCATTAGCAGTAACACATCTTTTAAGTTGATCTTTGTTCCATCAACATTGGCGTTAACTTTTAGCAAGCCAATGTTTTTGGTGATGGCTGCTATAGATGGGTAGCTAACCTGCACCTGTTTTTGTATAACGGTTTGTGGTGTCTCTAACAACAAATCATTCAGATAAGCGCTGGTTGGCCCATACAAAAAGGTGGTGTGAAATTTTTTAACAGCCAAGCCACTTTTCTCATTAAACGTAAACGAGTTTACTTTGCCTTTTATAGTATCCGGGCTATATGATATATCCTGTACATCAGCATTTAGGGCACGGATATGCATGTGTGCAAAATCCAAACCCCTGGCAATTGGCTGTTGCACTTCGTTATCAAACTTAAGATCGTCGTTAACCAATGTTATCTTGCCTAAAGTAGCCCTCCACCCATTTTTGTTCGGGTTTGAAGCAAGGGTATCCAGCTTTTTAATAACTTTTTCTACCTGCTTTTTAACAGTTTGCGGCTTTGCAAAGGTCATAAAGGCTTTAGTATCATTTAAAGCAATCGATTTTATCGCTACCTGCTGATTTTTAAGGTCGATCTTATCCATTTCAACCAAAAACTTACTCAGGTCAACATTGGCGTCCATTTCAACGGTGCGGTAAACCACCTTTACTTTAGAGATATCTATGGTACCCAGTCCCAGGTCTAAATTAAGCGGCGCGGTAGCCGTATCGCGCGGTGGTGGGGTAACAGCGGTTTGTATAACCGTGGCATTAACGTCAGACAAAGTGATTTTCGGCACGGTGAACTTCATCTTTTCCAGATCAAAATCTTTTATCCGGGTATCAAAATGCCCCAGCCAAAATTTCACATCGTTACCACTGACAACGTCTTTATAAACCACGCTGATACGATCAAGAATGATCTTATCCATCGAGAATTTCATGGTCGAGGTAGTATCCTCGGCCTTAACCTCTTTCTTTTGCTCGCCGGCAAAAGCTTTTAAAATGTAATTGAAGTTGAACAGGCTGTCCGGTCCGCGGCTTATTTTAGCGGTGATGCCTTGCAGATTAATCTCGTTTATCTCAACCTTGTTATGCAGCAACTGTAACATGCTGATATCAACTTTCAGCTTATCACCGGCAATCAGCGTGTCCTTTTTCTGATCTTCAAAGTAAACATCTTCTAAAATCAACAGCTTAGGCAGGCCCAGGCTAATATGGCCTATCTCTACCTTGGTTTTGATTTTTTTCTCAAGGAAAGTTACCGCCTTGTTTTTCGCAAAATTTTGTACCGAAGGTACCTGTATTAAAATCACTACAAGTAGAACCAAAAAGATGACACTTGCAATTATCCAAAGAATAGTTTTTAAAGCTATGCGTCCAAATCGTCCCAATTTTATTTAATTTTCAAAGTTAAGCTGCTCATGCAGTATAGTAAACAATAAGTGTGCAAAATGTTTAGGATTTATACTTAAATATTCGCAATTTTTGTATTTGTTTACGCGAGGTCAGAGTTTTCAACAACCCTAAACGCCCGGTTGTTTTTTGGTAGATTTGTATTCGTCAAAAAAAATTACAAATTACGATGCCCGATTTTTCGCACTTACACGTACATACCCAGTTTTCATTGCTCGACGGTGCTGCCGATATATCTAAATTATATAAAAAAGCAGCTGCCGATGGCATGAAGGCCCTGGCAATTACCGACCACGGTAATATGTTTGGCGCGTTTAAGTTTGTGGCCGAAGCCGGCAAGCACAATGTTAAACCCATTGTAGGCTGCGAGTTTTATTTGGTTGAAGATCGCCATAAAAAGCAATTTACCAAAGAGAAAAAAGACGTACGCCGCCACCAGCTTTTCCTGGCAAAAAATCCCGAAGGTTATAAAAACCTGGTGAAGCTTTGCAGTTACGGCTACATGGAAGGCCTTTACAGTAAATGGCCACGTATTGATAAAGAACTTGTTTTAAAATACCACAAGGGTCTTATTGCCACAACCTGCTGTATTGGCGCGTCGGTACCGCAAACTATTTTAAAAGGTACGCCTGCCGAAGCTGAGACCGAGTTTAAGTGGTGGCTGGATCTGTTTGGCGAAGACTACTATATAGAATTACAACGCCACGAGATACCCGAGCAGGAGATTATTAATAACGTATTGCTTGGTTATGCAAAAAAATACAACGTAAAGGTTATCTGTTCAAACGATTCGCACTATGTGGACCAGCAGGATAGTAACGCGCATGATATTTTGCTTTGTGTAAACACCGGCGATATGCAAAGTACCCCCATTGCTACCGATGAGGAAGGCGGCAAAGGCTACCGCTTTGGTTTCCCTAATGATCAGTTTTATTTTAAAACGCAGGCCGAAATGGGCAAGCTGTTTCATGACGTGCCCGAATCATTAGATAACACCAATGAGATTGTTGACAAGGTAGAAATACTTAAACTGAAGCGGGATATCCTATTGCCCAACTTTGTTATCCCGCAGGAATTTAAGATTCACAGCGACAGCACACCTGACGCTGATACCCTAAATCAATGGGAATACTTAAAGCACTTAACTTTTACCGGTGCCAAAGAGCGTTATATAGACATAAGCCCTGAGGTTGAAGAGCGCATAAACTTTGAGCTGTTTACCATACGCACCATGGGCTTTGCCGGTTACTTTTTAATTGTAGCCGATTTCATCAGGCATGGCCGCGACATTGGTGTGTTTATTGGCCCGGGGCGTGGTTCGGCAGCAGGATCGGTAGTGGCATACTGTACCGGTATTACCAATATCGACCCGATGAAGTATAACCTGCTGTTCGAGCGGTTTTTGAACCCGGACAGGAAGTCGATGCCCGATATTGATACGGATTTTGATGATGCAGGCCGACAAAAAGTGATTGACTATGTGGTTGACAAATATGGCAAAAACCAGGTAGCGCAGATCATCACTTACGGATCGATGGCGGCGCGAACTAGTATCCAGGACGTTGGCCGGGTATTGGACATGCCATTATCAGACGTTACAGCGTTAAAAAAGTTAGTGCCTGATACTTTAGGTATCAACCTAAAACAAGCCATTGAGCAAGTGCCCGAGCTTGCCGAGATCTATAAATCAAGCGACCTTAAAGGCATTGTGCTTCGCGAAGCTGAAAAGCTGGAAGGATCTGTACGTAACACCGGTGTACATGCTGCAGGTATTATTATTGCGCCTTATGACTTGACGGACATTGTACCCGTGGCAACAGCTAAAGACTCTGACCTGTTGGTTACCCAGTACGACGGCCGCGTTATTGAAGATGCCGGCGTTATTAAGATGGACTTTTTGGGCCTTAAAACGCTTACCATTTTAAAGGATGCGTTAAGGCTTATTAAGCAAAACCATGATGTTGATATCTCTATCGACTATATCCCACTGGATGATCAGTTAACTTTTGAACTTTACCAGCGTGGTGACACAAACGGTACTTTCCAGTTTGAAAGTGATGGTATGCAAATGTACCTGCGCGACCTTAAGCCCGATAAGTTTGAGGATTTGATTGCCATGAACGCGCTATACCGCCCGGGACCAATTGAATACATACCATCCTTTATTAAACGTAAGCATGGTTACGAGCCGGTGGAGTTTGACTTGCCTGACATGGAAGAATACCTGGGCGAAACCTACGGTATTACCGTGTACCAGGAGCAGGTGATGCTACTGTCGCAAAAATTGGCCGGCTTTAGTAAAGGCGATGCCGACGTTTTGCGTAAGGCCATGGGTAAAAAGCAAATTGAGGTACTTAACAAAATGGAATCGCAGTTTATGGATGGGGCCATGGCTAAAGGCCACCCTAAAGATAAACTAACTAAAATATGGAACGACTGGAAAGCTTTTGCCCAGTACGCGTTTAACAAATCGCACTCTACCTGTTATGCTTTTGTGGCTTACCAAACAGCCTATTTAAAAGCGCATTACCCGGCAGAATATATGGCCGCGGTATTAAATAACCAGAATAACATGGAGAAGATAACCTTCTTTATGGAAGAGTGCCGCCGCATGGGTGTCGAGGTTTTGGGGCCGGACATTAACGAAAGCTACATGGCCTTTACCGCTAACAAAAAAGGCGTTATACGCTTTGGCTTAGCTGGTGTTAAAGGTGTAGGCGAAAAAGCCGTTGAAAGTATAATTGACGAACGGATAGAACGCGGCCCGTATAAATCGGTGTATGATTTCGCCCAACGATCAAACACCCGCAGTGTTAACCGTAAGGCTTACGAGAACCTGGTGATGGGTGGCGCGTTTGATGAGTTTGGTATACCCCGGTCAAGGTTCTTTGCCAAAACAGAAAACATACAGTTAACCGGTATAGAGCGTTTAATCAAATATTCTAACGATTATCAAAACACGCAGAACAGCTCGCAATCATCATTATTTGGCGGCTCCATAGCATCGTTTATCCCTGAACCCTCCATGCCCGACTGTGAAGAGTGGGCACTGATAGAGAAGCTTAAATACGAGAAAGAAGTTATTGGCATATACCTTACCGGGCACCCGTTAGATAACTATAAGTTCGAGATGGAAAAGTATTGCAACAGCACACTGTCTGATCTTAAAAATATGCAGAAAGCACGCTCGGGCGAGGGTGGCGAAGAAATAATGAGTGCATTTGCAGAGTTACGTAAGCGCGGCGAAATTCGTATTGGCGGATTGGTAACTAATGCCCAGCATAAAATGACTAAAACAGGTAAGCCGTTCGGCACATTTGTTTTGGAAGATTATAATGAGTCGTACGAGTTTGCGCTGTTTGGCGAAGACTACATCAACCATAAAAACAAATTTGCAGACGGATACTTTTTGCACATTAAAGGCAGTATTGAAGAGAAATTCAGACAGAAGGATAACTGGGATCTGCGGATTTCGACGATGGACCTGTTATCAGAGATGCGCGATAGGCTAACCAAATCTATCACCGTGTTCCTGGATCTGCATACCATTAACGAGCAAATGCTGGGCAATATTCAGGAGATTATTGAAAGTAATAATCAAAAGTACCCTATGAAAAATTGCATGCTTAAATTTAAGCTGCGCGATGAATCAATGCTAGTTGAAATGCACTCAAAAAGCTATAAAGTAAACCCCAGCGACGATTTCATGGCGGATATTTTAACCGTCACCAATACGCCGGCGGTATTAAACTAATGTTCACTATAAAGCAAAAAGGGAAGCAATAATTGCTTCCCTTTTTTTACGCCATAATGCAACGGACTTTTAGTTACCCGTCTATATCTGCAAGCTCAATATCATTCCAGGATTGTTTTTTGTATTGATAAAACATGATCCAGTTGATCAATACCGACGGGATAATAAGCAGCCAAACCAAACCCTCCCATTTAGATATAAATACGTGACCAAATCCAATGGCGGCGATAAGACCGATGATCATAAAGGACACGATTACTTTACCACCGCCCTGTTTAACCATTATCGGTGTTGAAAACGGCAGCCCCTTAACCATAAACAACGCCAGTAACATGCCGTAGGTAAGGCTGATGCTAAACGCAAGCAAAATATCATTGATAGTAGCCGGCCCCCAGATAAAAATCATAGCCGCGCTTATAACCAGGCAATACGGCACAAAGTAAATCACGATAATGGCCTTGTACATGCCTGAAAGGATTTTTCCGGGTAGCGTTATGGGCAAGGTGTAATAAACCCAGGCCGATTTATATTTGGGAGACTGCGATACATTTTGAAGAATAGAAGATAGCACAAAGGTAGTGAGGTAAATAAGAAAGATGTAACTGGTATTATGCTGGATTTTTGCATACCGCTCTGTTAACGTTTGCCCTTTGCCGTTAAGCGCGAAGTAAATAAAGTAAATAGGGACGTAAGCAAAAGCCGGAAAAACCTTCATCTTGAACTCGCGGGTGCGGGCCGCCAGTTTCCAGGTTATTTTAAAGCCGGCATTTTCAATCCCGTCCGGAGCAAGCAGGTTTGCCAGCTTATCCCTAAAATCGGGGTTATACTTCTTTGTCAATGGGGTTACCACGTTAGCTGCACCATCAGCGGTACTAATAATTGCCAGCCTGCGGTTAAAGCCCGGCGCTAACACTTTTGCCACAAACCAAATACCCACCAACGGAAAAACCAGGCCAATAACCGCCATGCACAGGACTGCCCAACCTGAACGGCCCGTATGAAATACCGCCTCATTTAAACTGGCTATCCAAACCGGGGGCAAAAAGTAAGCCCAGACGTGTTTAAGCAAATTTACCTGCTGTAACAACGACGTATTGATGAGCCGCGGTACCAGGTAATACACAGCAAATATTAATACCGAAAAAACGATTTGAATGTAGCTGATGATATCCTTAAACCGTTGCGGACTAACCAGCTTAATCAACACAAAGTACACCAGGTTTACCAGCAAAACACTAAGCAATGTCGCTTCAATAACCTGAAGGGCAAAAAGTGGTATAGCCGCAAACCCATCTATAAACGCTATAATAAAAATACCCGGTAAGCCTTGCAGCAATGCAATGCGGGCAATATAAAGTGTTACGTGTAAAAAACGGGCCATAGCCATGGTGCGGTCATTTACCGGGCGTGGCGAGATGATAAACTGATCGCGGCTATCTATTAAAACGCTGGTAAAATCAGATATCAGCGTTATAGCCATCATCACCATAAAAATAGAGAAGTAAAGCGCCTGGCCGGCAAGCGGCTGTGTAGTAATAAATAACACAAAACACATAAGCAGCCCCATAAACACCATCATAATGGTGGCCAGTAATGAGCTGGTGGGCTTGCCTTCGGTTTTGTTTTTCTTATGTCCAAAAATGCTTCGCGGCCTGCGGTTATCCATCAGGAGTTTTATCCGCAAAATTTCATGCAGCTGCGCAATGTTTACCCCTGTTTTTTGCAGTAGCGGATTTAATAATCCAACAATTTTTAATAAGATTTTATCCATAGCCGGCCTTAATCAAACGCGTTGATGATAGCATCTGTCTCCATTCCCGCTTCCTGCCGGCCGGTTAGTTTAGAGAAAATTTGTTCCAGCGTATCGCTATGGTTCTGTTTTAAAGACTCAAAAGTGCCGTCGGCAATAATTTCGCCCTTGTTTATAAGCAAAATCCGGTCTGACACTTTCTCCACCACGTCCATCATGTGCGAACAGTAAAAAATGGTTTTACCTTCTTTTGATAGCCGCACAATCAGCTCCTTTACCATGATAACCGCATTAGCATCAAGCCCGGATAACGGCTCGTCTAAAATCAAAATCTTGGGGTTGTTTATTATGCCGGCAATGAGCAGCACCTTTTGGCGCATCCCTTTAGAAAACGTATCCATACGGTCGTTAATATTTGCGCCCAGGCCAAATGCCGTTAGCAGCTTTACAATCCGGTTGGCTAAAACCGGTTCCTGCATATCATAAAGCTTCCCAATAAAATCAAGATATTCCATTGGGGTAAGCACGTCGTAGATCTCGGCATTCTCCGGCACGTAACCAATCAGTTTCTTTATTTGCTGCGGATCATCGGCCAGGTTGATTCCATCAATGATAACCTCGCCAATAAACTCCGGAATTAACCCGGTTAGAATTTTTACAGTAGTTGACTTACCTGCGCCGTTTGGCCCTATGTAGCCAATTACCTGCCCCGGGTAAATATCAAGCGAAAGGTTTTTAAGAACCTGTTTTTGATCGTAAAACTTGTTAAGCTTATTTATTCTGATGATAGGCTGATCGGTCATTAGGTCGCTTTTAAAAATTGCGTTAAAATACACATTTAACCTCCAAAATTACAGCAATATCAGTTGTATTTACAGCCGCCAATTCTATTAAAATCCGCAGCAGCAAGGCACCGGTTATTTCGGCACCCCGCTGCTGCAGGAGATTTATCATTTTAGCGTGCGCTACTTAAGCATAGGCTTGCATTTGCTCCAACTCATCGGCACTTGGGCCGTAGGTACCCGGTATGGCCACATTAAGCAAACGAAGGAACACACCCAACTGGGCACGGTGATGAATAGTTTGTGCTATCGATACGCGCACCGTTTCGTACTTGTTCATATCAGCAAGGATCTGCTCGCCGCTGCGTAGCACCCATGGCTTTTCAAGATCGGCTTCGCTGGCGTTCTCTAAATGAGCACGGCCGTCGGCGTAGTTGTTTTCAAACATCTCCAAGATATCCCCGGTGTTTGTAAGAGTAGTAGACTCGTAAGGGTTAGCGGCAAAGTCCAGCCCATCTGTTGTAAAGGCCATGCTTATCCAGGCAGGCAGCTCGGCAATGTGATTGGTCAGCTGCATCAGGCTCATGCTTTTAGGGTGTGGCCTCCAGTCGTACTTGTCGGCAGGTACAATGTTTAACATGTTTCGGGTAGCCTGGGCTTCCTTCTCAATTTCTTTCAATAATAATTTGATGATAGTTGACATAGCTTTATGGTTTTATGTTGTTTTTGTTGATACAAAGAAACCACAGCCTAATGACAGCCCTATGTCAGCAGGAATAATGAAAAGGAGATATTTAATAAAAAACTGACCAAAAAGAAAAAAGCCACCTGCTTGGGTGGCTTTATCTTATATATTCGTTTATAACTAACCGGCCTGCGGCAAGTCGCGGGCTTTCAGTTCTTTTACTTCCATTTCAAAGGCGCGCATACGGGCGTGTAATATGTCCAGCTCGGTGCGCATCATTTGTATTTCGGTAATTAGTTTTGGCGATTCGGCTTTGTTGATCTTTTTGTCGCCTGTACCCAGTATCAACCACTCGGGCGAGTATTTTAGCTGGAAACATAGCTTGCTGATCAAATAATAGCTTACCTCTTGTTTCTTGTTGATCACTTTGCTTATAAAACCCTGGTCTACACCAATAGCACCGGCCAAGGCTAACTGGCCGCCGTGGTCTTTAACAATAACTTTTATCCGTTTTAAAATACCCTCGTCTGCCATAAGTATAGGCTGCAATAATAAACAAAAACCTAGTAAAAAGGCTTAAGCGTTTACCGGTAAGCTTTTTGCTTTTTCTAACAAATCAAACAGCTGTTCGTCATAAGTACGCAGGGGGATCTTTTTAGCGGCGTACTCTTTCTCTAATTTCTGTAGCTGACGGATCAATACGGCTTTAGGGCCGGTAGCAGTGTCAGCAATAGTGGTTTTAACACCACCTACGTAAAGTATATCTGCCAGGGCCTTGTTTTTTTTCTCTACAGATTTGGTCAGAAACAACGACTGCGTACCTCCCGACTCTTGCAACATGGCTTGCATGGTGTTTTTTTGTTTCTGGTGATTAATAACAATAATGGCAACAATAATTACCGCGCCAACAATTAAGTAAACGTTCAGGTCCATAAAGCAATAGTTTAATATTAATTAATGCTTTAAAAATATAAATAATACCTAAGACTAAAAATTTTAAAGGAGGTTTTGAAAGGAAGCGACATGTGATTACTCATCGCAACCCTATCCCATTAATGATTATGTTTTTTATGAATATCCTTAACCAAACACAATTTTTTAATGTCAGCTATTTTGATAGTGAACGGGGCATATTTAAGCTGGTTGCCTACCATTTCGGTAGTGTTATCAGAGTGGGCTACCACCTCTTCGGGGTTTGAACTTTGCAGCAGGCGTTTGTACATGCGGTAATCGCCCCACTCAATATAGTATACTTCGCCGGGTAATATCTTTTTGTCGTGTATTATCTTTAAAGCAACCCAGCAGCCGTTTTCAAGATATGGATACATGGAGTGCCCCCAAACCGGCAGGGCGAAATCACAATCTTCTATGCCCGGAAAATTCATGCGGCCTACGGCCTGCATATCGTTAATGTCATTATATACTTCAAGGCCCGACGCGGTGGCCGAGATCTCGTACATAGGGATTCCGTCGGTAGCTTTAGATACGCGCGTGGGTACAGCCACGGGGGCTACCCCCTCTATATAGTCTTTGTACTTTTCTTTAAAGATCCTGAATTTTTCGGGATCGATGTTTTGCCTGCTTTTAATAATTTCGGTAATTGAGCTTACCGAGTTAAAACCCAAGGCTTCGGCCAGCTGCGCATTGCCACTAAAAGCTTTGCCTTTCAGTTGATTATATAGGATGATAAACTCCAGCGTCTCGGGGCGAACGTTTTTGATTTTGGCGGCTTTTTCAGAATTTTCCATAAATGTTAAAAACTATTTTACTAATTTCTTTAGCATGATAAAGATTTTTCTTTATATTTGTACTGTCAATGTAGGACAAACTTAAACTTAAAATTCAAATAAACCAAATAAAAATACAGAATATCAGTATGATATATAAAGAAATACAGGAAAAACTGAACAAATGGAATCTATGGGTATATAGTTAGACCGTTACAAAGGCAACTTACCGCTACAATTAATCTTGGAAAAACATAAACCCTAACCGATGCATATAGCTTATTCAGCCATCAGGGAGGCAGACTTACAGATAATTAATCAAACGCAGGCGGTTGCTAACCCGCAACAAGCGCTGCGTTTACAAGCCTACCAGGCTACCTGCCAAAAGTTCAACAAAGAGATAGCAGCTATACAGAAGTATCTGCCCGGTTGGGTGCCCGCCCGGCCCGCTCTTTAATTAACCTAAACAAAACCGGCCGTCGCCTCCCCGGCGATGGCCATTAACCTTTTTTGAAATGATAAAATTAACACAAAAATTAAAAGACAAACTGTGGTGGATGATCATCTCGGTAGATTATGATTACAGCCGCATCAGCGTAGCCGACCACGAACTGAACGGCGAAACGCTTACCCTATGGCTTGAGGATAAACACGATTTTAAAAACTCGCTGGAAGAGTGCCTGCAATTGGACATTACCACGAAACAGTTTGCTAAGATAATACGTGCCGAAAACTTAAACAGTTACGAGGGTACCAAAATGCACCCTAAAAAGAATTTTGTATACAAAACCCGGATAGAGATCAATGAGCCGCTGTGCTGGTATCAGGAGGATGCATCGTTAACAGAACAGCAATGGGCGCGCGAGGCTGTGGTGCGTACTATACTTACCCAATTGGTTGAAACCGAAACGGCGGATGTAGAAAATTTACAATATTAATATGCCAAATAGCATATAATTCATAATTTAGTTGTATCTTTGTAAGGTTAGATCATCACATTAAAAAAACAATCTATTATTTCTGCAGATTGAAAGAGCCTTTGGCCTTAACGATGGTCGAGTTGCCACCAATTTTATTAACCATTACTGCATTAAAAGTTCCGCTGGTTATCAGGCTGTCTTGCATGTATTGATCAAGGGTGATCTGGTTAAATTTTCCCTGGCCCCTGCTTTGCGATAAAGTGTATTGCCTGCTGTTTTTTTTGCTGAAAAGCAATTGCCCCCCGGCTATATTATTAACTAACTGAGGCGCGGCAAAACCCGGCGAGCTGATCCCAAAGCTCATGGTGTGCTGCTTGTTTATAGCAGTAATACCAAAGTATTTATTGCTGTCGATATTTACGTTGATAAAAGCGATAGAATCTTTAGCGGCATTAAACGAATAAATGGTATCGCCAACGCTAATAAAAAGTGAGCCTTTAGTTGCCAAAAAATTGCCCGAATTATTGCTGGTATCCGTACGTACAGTTTTCTCGACAGTATAATTTACAGCTTTGTCTTTCTTGCAAGACAAGAATGCTGCAATACCAATAAACAAAATAAACTTGTAAAATTTCATATAGGCCCACAACTAAGGTACTAATAATACGAAGATAATATATTGACGGTTGTGCTAAAACGTAATTAACATATTTTAACTTAAAAATTGTGCCAGTAATTTACGCACAGGACTGTAAATTAAAAGATTAACCCCGCCAAGCACGCATAGGGTTGGCGCCATAGGCTATCCATATTTAACATTTATACTTATGAAACAATATTATTATAAAAAAGATCTGCTTGAAAAAATAGACGAATACTTCAGCAAAACCATCAGTAATTTATCATCGGCTAAGATAGTTGAACACCCAACCATAACCGGCCTTGCGATACACCTTGGTTTTGAGAGCAAAGAAGAATTTGACTTGTATGAAAGTGTCGGCCTGTTTAAAAAACAGCTCAGAATAGCCCGTTTAAGAATGATCGCCTATTACGAAAGCAGGCTCTTGTTTCCATACGCAAAGGGCGCTATAATTGCGCTTAAAAGCATGGGCTGGCAAGAACCATCTGCTACGCCAAAACTGAAGGAGGCGTCAACATCCATTAGCATTAAGCTCATTGAAACCGGCCCGGAACCTGCATCGTCTGAAAAAGAAGTAGCTATTTAACAACATCTGCAAAACCCACATCCATGACTACAACTGAATATGGGGCGTCCGTCATATTTAAGCGCAACTACACATCAACCGCCCACGTGGTAATCAACCAGGGCGGCACAAGCTCTGGCAAAACCTTCGCTATCGAACAAGTATTGTTTTGCCTGGCCAGTCAGCACCAAAATCAGGTAATAACTGTGGTTGGCCAGGACATACCTAATCTTAAAGCCGGCGCCCTGCGCGATGCTGCACGCATTTACCAAGAGCTGCCCCAACTTAAACACCTTATAAAAAGCTACAACAAAACCGACAGGGTATTTGAATTTCACAATGGATCTATCATCGAATTTAAAAGCTACGCTAATGCGCAGGACGCGAAATCTGGTAAGCGCGACTATCTTTTTATTAACGAGGCAAATGGTATTGAATGGAATACATATCAGGAGCTGGCAATGCGTACAAAAACCCGGATATTTATTGATTATAACCCCAATTCGGAGTTTTGGGTACATGATCATTTGATAGGTACGCCTGATGTGGAACTGATTATATCAGACCACCGCCACAATCCTTTTTTAGACCAGGAAATGGCCAACAGGATAGAGGGCATTAATGACCCCGAAAAATGGAAGGTTTACGCCCGCGGCCTAACCGGTAAAGTAGACGGACTGATTTTTACCAACTGGCACATTTGCGATGATATACCTAAGGATGCAAAGCCGGTTGCCGTAGGGCTCGACTTTGGTTTTAGCAACGATGAGACGGGTTGTATTGAAGTGTACAAACAGAATGGCGAGCTATGGATTGACGAGTTGTTTTACCAAACCGGGCTAACTAATACCGATGTATCAAAACAACTGGCATTGGCCGGTGTAAGCAAAAAGGCAGAAGTAATTGCCGACAGCGCCGAACCAAAATCAATTGAAGAGCTATGGCGGCTGGGCTGGCATATTACCGGTGCAAAGAAAGGACCCGACAGCGTAAATAACTCTATAGACATATTAAAGCGCTATACCCTAAACATCACCCGCCGAAGCGCTAACCTGCGCAATGAGTTGGGCAGGTACAAATGGAAAGTTGACAAAAGCGGCAGAGGGTTAAACACACCGGTTGACAGCTTTAACCATTTGATTGATCCGCTAAGATATGTGGCCTTAAACAAGTTAAAAACTAAGGCTACAGACAAACTCAAATCGCGGTTACCTGCAACCATTGATCAACAGCAAAACTTTATAAATGATTTAATAAACTAATGATAGCACAACAACTAAAAACCATTGATGGTACGCTCAGCATACAGCTACCGTCGCAATTGCAGGAAGTTACCTTAGGGCAGCTCATGCAAATGCAGCAAGTAAACCCGCTTACCGACCTGGATGCTATCAGCATACTATCGGGCACGGCTGTCGATGACTTAAAAAACGTTAAGGATTTTAATGACTTTGATGTATTTGCCGAAACCGTGCTCTCGTTATCAAACCAGATAAAATATTTGTATAACAGCGATGCTATCCCCAAAAAAGCCGGTTTTACGATTAATGGTAAAATGCATGAGGTAAATGTCATAAGCAACCTGTCAATTGAACCGGCGGGGGCATTTATGGCTGCCCGGGAAATTATTGCCGACGAGATACAGCAACACATTGAACAACATGGCGAAGCTGACTGGCAGGAACGATTTAACCCGTCGTTAAAAGCTTGCTGCCAGGTATTGGCGCACTACTTTTATTGCCGTACCACGGGCAACAAATACAATGATTACCAAGCCGGGCAATTTACCGAAACCGTAAAGACTCTAAGGGTAACGGAGGCGCTGCCCATAGCTAAGCATTTTTTTATGAGCTATCCAAACTTATCGAAACCGAAAACAGGCTTCTGGCATCGGCTACGTCTGCTTTGGAGAAAAAGGCAGGCATACAATCGTTCCAAAACTTTAAGTACATCAACACCGTAAACGCGCTTGCCGGCGGCGATATAACCAAATGGGACGAGATCCTGAACATGCCTTATGACCGCGTACTTACCAAGCTATTGCTCAACAAAACCGAAGCCGAGTATCAACGCCGATATGCTGAGTTGCTAAAGGGTCAGTAAGCAGTTAGCGCAGCACCACCATATCGAAGGGTTTGAAACCCATCGATATGCGGAAAGATGCCTCAAGCGCCAATATCCAATCTTTAATCTCCAATCACTAATCTTCAATCACAAATCTTCAACCACTATGCCCATACGTAACCAAATAGAAGCTGTTGTACAAACCCTAACCGGTGTCCCCGGCTTTGCCTACGGCACCGTTAACGAGTTAAATACGCTGGCCGACGACGCCGTATTCCCCTGCGTGTTTTTATATCCGCCGCAAGCTATAAACCTGTCGCCGCAGATCAACGGATCTGTAGACAACACCTTTGCCATAACGCTTGATTTTTTATTCAAAACCGATTTTGACCAATATACCGCTGATAATGAAACCTATGTGAGCCAGGCCTTAAACCTGGCCAACCAATTTATTGCAAAGGCTTCAAAGTACCGCGAAGGCGATGGCCGCTATTTTAAGATAAAGGCGGGCGATAAGGCAAAGTGCATTCCGGTGTACAACAAGTTTGATGTAAACACCACCGGTGTAAGCCTGACTATAACGCTGGCCACCATGTATTTCGATAATTACTGATCATTTAAAAACAAACTAATCAATGGGAATAATAGCCAGTTTTAGATATGGCCCCGCGCCGGGCAGCCCCACAGAAACCCGCGCCAATGTATATATTGAATTAACCGATGCTGCCACCGGCCAGCCTACAAATGGCGATAATGTTGAGGTAATTTATTCAATAACATTTAGGGGAGAAGTAACCGTGCACAGCGTTTTTATACCCGGGCAAAAATTACTTGTTGAGCAAAACGCGCTCATTATTGAAAATGATGCTTTCGGCGAGATTTTTGAACGCATTTACAACATAGTAAGCACGGGCCAGGTGCCCGCCCCTGCCCCCGCGGTGGCTTTGTGCGACTTGGTGATCAGTTCAATCCTTGTCGACCACCCTGAATCTGCCCCCGGCGCTGCCGACGCGCAAATCAGTATCAACGCGTTTTCAAGTTATTTGCCGCTGCAATACAGTTTAGACAATGTTAACTTTCAGGCCGCTAAAACATTTAGCGGCTTAACGGGCGGTTTAAAAACTGTTTATGTGCGCGATGCTAATCCGCTGGGGTGCAACAAAAGTTCAACCGTAGCTATACCAATTTTAACCAGTTTGCTGGTTAAGGAGCCATCGGTAGCTGTTGGCAGCAATATCAGCAGGTGGAGCGCGGCTTTTAACCCCATAGTGTTTACTTATCAACGTAAAGATTTTGCGGTTACCAACGCTAACCTAAACAGTGTTGATGGCAAGGCAAAGCTATTTGTTAACACCGATACCAGCGCCGTAAAACCGGGCGATATTGTTTATGTAGATGCCGGGGTGTATAAGGGCACTTTTAAAGTGACAGCAATCGGCAGCAACTTTGTTGTTATTGATGCGCCGTACACATCAACCGCCATAGGTTTTATCAATATCAATAGCTTACGGCCCTATTATAAGGTGATAACAGAAATTAGTTACACCGATGTTTACGGGCAGGTAAAAACCTTACAGTCAAGCAACCGACCCGATGGTAAGGGATTGGTAAAGACAGATCTGTCAAACTTTTTGCAAAGCTTGCTACAGGTCAAGGATGGTAGCGATTATACACGAACCAACTATCGCGATAACAACCTTAGCGCAAGCTACCAGGTAAAGTACGCGCAGCAATGGGACGATGCCGCGGGTGGCGCAATCTTATCCAACTGGATCAGCATCCCGCAACAATACTATGTAGTTTACGCCGCTAAACAACTAGGCCAGCAGTATGGTGGCAATTTGGCCGAATACGTACCCTTTACCAACGGCCAACCATTAGCCAAATGGCTTACAGATTTTTCCGAGCCGGTTTACTCAAACAACTACCCGTTTGATATCGGATTTATATACAGCGAGCAGCTACTGGGACTTGATATTTATTTAGAGCTTACCCTGCTCAATATCAACAGAAAGCCCTTAAACGGCGGGGCAGAAAATGTTACATTGTTAAACGAAGATAGCTCATGGCTAACCAACCAGGACGGCAGTAAACTGATTATAGCGCGTCCGGTAACAACAGCCGAGCCTTTATTAAAGCAATTAGGATTAAACAGGTTATTGGTTGATGCGACTTTTCCGGACGACGCCTATTACTTTACCATTGCCTTAAAATATGAAGTGGCCAGTGTGCCACTGGCAATTACCCAAACGCAAACGGTGCGTATTGATAAATCGGCCGACGATCAATCGGTTTACCTGCGCTGGATAGGCTTATCAGGCTCATGGAATTATTATCGCTTTGTGTATAATCAGGAGGTATCCTTGGATGTACAGAACGCGGTAATTATTAAAAACTACGTGACGGATTGGGAAAATCAGGACGGCATTGAAGACGTGATCAGCAAAGCTGCCGGTCAAAAAATAAAGGTAATGGCGCAAGATCTGTCTGTGGCAGATATCAAGGGTTTGCAATCCATCAAATACTCGCCTAAAGTACAAATGCTAACCGGTAAAGACCCCATTAAATGGCAAACCATAGTGATTAACAGCGCCACCTTTAGCGAGTATGAAACCTTTAACGGCCAGGCTCCATTTAGCTTAACTTTTAATTTGCCATCAATCAATATACAAACGCAATAAGTGGTAAACGATGAATGGCGGGTAAGCCGAATTAGTACGCGACTAAAAACTATTGACTTACTTAAAAATACTAATGACAATTGACTTATGACCAATGAATAACATCCAACTTTACATAAATGACCAATTGGTTGACCTGAGCGATGACGCGCCCATAGCGTTGACGTTTCAGATCAACAACCTGGCCGAGGTGCGTAACCAGCAGGGTAATACATCTAACCAATTTAAACTGCCGCTTACGCAAAACAACAGGCGCATTTTAGGTTTCCCGGACGATGTGGCTTTTTGTACCCAAGCGCCTTACTCAAAATATCCGGCGAAACTGGTACAGGATGGTTTGGAAGTTATCCCCTATGGTGTTGCCGAATTAAACAGCGTGGATAATAGCAGTGCGAATATTACCATACTATCCGGCAATGTTGATTTTTTTGATGCTATTGAAGGTAGCCTGTACGAAATGGGCGACAGCAAGAGCGTATGGTACAGCCCCTTGTGGAAAAATTATGACCACGAGTGGAGCCTTAACAATGTTGTACTATCGCGAACCAAAACCGAAGGCTGGATTTATCCGGTGATTGATTATGGCAACCTTACAGACGATAAATCAAAGCCCATAAATATAAAACACCTTCGCCCGGGCTTTTTTTTAAAATCGGCCATTGATTTGCTGGTTAAAAAAACTGGATATCAGGCAAAGGGATCATTACTATCAGACCCGCTGTACGCAAAGCTGATAGTACAGTTTAGCAACAGCAGTTTTGAGCATGGCACAGATTACCAAAACCAGGTGGATAACAGCGGTGCAAGTCTTGAAAGATCGCCCGTTACTATCGCCTATTCACAGGGGTATTTTAATTGGGATAAGGCAGCAGCCGACCCTTCTAAGCAAATGGCGCCGGCAAAGGACGTATTTAAATCTACCCAACCTAATAACGTAAAAATAGTGGTAAACATTCCTCATCTTTATTTGAGGGGCAGGGTGTCACCGTCTGACAAAAGCAGCAAAGTAATATTCAAAATCATCTATCGCTCGCCCAATTACCCGGCAGTTGCCGATGAGCCGCTTGAGTCGTATGTTTTTTCGTTTGGAAATTACGGCGAGTATAGAGCAAATGATCCAACGTCTGATCCAAAGGGTTGGCGCAGGCTTAATGGCAGTAGCGGGGGCAGCATCTATGCCGAACTTGACATTTATAAAGCCACCATATCAGTGGAGAAAGAGCTACCTAAAGACGGCGGCATTTATCTGGCTTATACCTGGGAGGGACTAAATGCGCCGCCCGCGTACGCGCGTATTGTTGAGGGGATGACCATGGCCATTACCAGCCAGCAGCAGCAAGTGCAGCCGGGCCAAATGGTACAATGCGAACGTATCTTTCCGGATATATCGCAAAAAGATTTGCTTAAAGATACGCTGCAACGCTTTGGCATTATTTGCCAAACAGACAACGCAGGTCGCACTATCTCATTCAACTCATTTCAAGACATTGTCGGCAATATCCCCGTAGCTAAAAACTGGACAGCAAAATGTATTGATCAGGGCAAAACGATAAGCTTCGAGTTAGGCGGATATGCACAGGTAAATAATTTAAAATATAAAGAGGACGACGCTATTTTACCTAAAGGCTTTGCGGACACAGCTATCAAAGTTACCGACGCTACCCTTCCCGCAGCTGCCGACTTGATTGAGAGCCAGTTTGCCCCTACATTAAACCGCCCCTACCTGGGGAATACTGTCGCGCAGATAAAAATGATAGACTCTGAAAGCGACAGCGATGATTTCAGTATAAACGTTTCACCAAGGATACTGGTAGACCATAAACTTGACTTACCGGCAGACAAACCCCTAAAATTTACAGATGGCAATGGCATAACCATAACCGTTAATGATAAAATAAGCGCGCCCTACTTCTATAAACCAAACGGTGAGTATAGTCTTTGCTTCGGTGACATGCCGGCAACAGTAACGGGCACACTGCTGCCGGGCCTGAAAACCAAATATTACGCCGAGCTTGAAAAGATATTACAGCAAACAAAAAAGGTAGTGCGCTATTTCTTGCTTACCCCACGTGACATACTGGAGCTTGATTTGACCATACCAGTCTACCTTGAGCAAGACAGCGCCAATTACTACATCAATAAAATTGATGCCTGGCGCAAGGGGCAGCCGGTAAAGGTGGAATTGGTGAAATTGGGGTAAAATTTAGTAACCAACCTTTTTTAGAAACTGATAATCCTTTGATCCGCTCTTACTGATATCATTGAGTAAAAGATCTAATTTCCAGGGGCCATATGTGTCATAAAAGGATGAAAAATCTATCTTGCCCTGGTCGTTTACATGTGTGATAGCGCCAGAGACTATAACAACATCACCTTTACTAAGTGTTTTGATCACCTCAAGTTGTTTCTTTAAAACGTCGCCCTTAGGCGACTTTGCCAAGGTGTAAGTAAAGTCAACCCTGTTGTCTATTGATAAGCTGTCAACCGATGCTTCAACTTTTATTGGAGATGTAAGCACCAGGTTATAAACCGGACCCGCCAAACCGAGTACAGACGAAAAACTGTTCATTGACAAATCATTATCATTAATTTCGGTGACGATCATTTCCCAACCGGTTATATTTTTAAGGCTGTCTGCGGCGTATTTATTAAACGCTTCTACATGCATATCTCTCTTAATTGCATCTGATGTTTCTTGCAATTCAGAGTCGGCTTTGACTTTGTTAAGGAAATGAACCTGGGTTGTTGGGCGTGCGTCTTTTTCAGGCTCAGGGGTAGTGTCTTTAAATAAGGTCGAATCTGCAGCCGTGCTTTCTTGCTTGATTTGATTTTGACAGGCGCTTATAACTGTAGTCAAAAAGACTAATAAAAAGCAATAATTTTTTTTCATGATCATTATCAATTACTTACAGAATGAATCAATTTCGCCTTGAGCATTTGGATTTCTTAAGTCTTTAGCATTATGAAAATCTTCGCAAGCGCTATTTTTATCACCTAAGTCAAGATGTGTTAAACCCCGGTTACTGTACAAATACTTAAGCAATTCTTTGTCAGAAGTAAATTTGATGGCCTTATCATAGTCCGCCAATGCATCTTTATATTTTTTTTGCCCAGATTTGATCTCCGCCCTGTCAGAGAAGGCTTTGCTTAATTTTGCATCAATTGAAATCGCTTTTTGCAATACCGCCAAAGCCCCGTTGATATCTCCCCGAGTTTTCTTAATTCGGGCCAGGTATATATAAACGTTGGTATTTTCAGGTTCAATTTCGCTAGCTTTCTTGCAATCCTGCAGAAAACCCTGGTAGTCGCCTAACTCATTTTTTATGTTAGCTCTATTCATGTAAGCATCTACATAATTGGGGTTAATTTCTATAGCCTTATTAAAATCGGCAAACGCGTTTTTATAATTGGCAATACGCTGGGCAGAGTCGGTACTTTCATACATTTTTTTGATACCGGCATCAAAATATACTTTTGAGCCATCGTCTTTACAAGCAACTACAAAGATTGCTATCACAAAAATAAAAAGGAGTTTCTTCATAATAGATAAGGTTTAAAAACAAATTTGCTAATATTTTTGGCAAATTCAAATACTTTTTAGAAATTTGTATGCCAATCGGCATTAAATTCATTTGATACTTATTAATTAGTCCCAGATACTCGGCACCTCTTCCTCTACATCCGAATCTCCATAATAAAAGATAGTATAACGCACAGAGGAAGTCGACTCGGTAGCTGCAATAGTCAGAATATTCTCTCTTGGAATCTGGTTTTTATTTACAAACACAAGCATTTTTGTTGCACTGTAAAAGTATTCAGTTTTTAAAACATTCATAGTATTAAGATTAGATTAAGCAGGTAAATTAAAATAAATGGAAAACAAACATGATAAAATTTCTATTGAGGTAGAAATCGTAGCCGCGGAAAAGCTAAAAAATTATAAAAATTTAGCAAGATCTATTCTTAAAAGTGCTAAGGCGAAGGCAGCTTGACATGTTCACCGAGCAAACCTCAAATTAAATCTCATGTACAACTTGCGGCATAATAAAAAATTATATAGATTTACTAATCAAATTAGCAATCTAAACTTATGAACAAAAAAAATATTCTTATTGCTGCAACTGCCGTTATAATAACTTTGTTAATTTTAGTTTTTGCGACAGACTTGAGCAACTACATTTCCTATTATACCTCTGACATGGAGCGCTTTGATGCCGGAGATAAACTTAACTTAAAAGAGGAGTTTTTGAGTAAAGATTACAGTATTTCAACGTATCGCACTGTAAGGCCTTTAACAATGGATGAATATGAAATTACGCATTATATGTTCACAAAAGAAGAGGCTGATGAAAAATATAAAAAGATCGTCTTTCACGACGATTTTTTCCTGGTCAACAGTTTCCAGGATATTGACAGGGTAAAAATAAAAAAGCTAAAATCTTCCTATATAGGAATTTATAAAAATGTGCAATTGCTAAAATGTCAAGATCCATCTACCCGTAATATTTTCAAACACTTTGTTTACGAAATCAATCTAAACAAAGCGATTATTAGCAACCAGGATAGTATTGCTGTTATGCCGAAAAATTACACTTGGGCAGACGAAAAACTTTACATAGACCCTTCGCAGGTAAGTAAACAATAATATATTGCATAAACAAAAGAATTGAAATCAAGATTTTTATATGCCAAACGGCATATAAACAATAATATTACTTCTCCACTCATTTATGATGATTGATTTTGCAGATGGCATACTTTAATTAGCAATTAGCCGGCAATTTTAGCCAGCGCTAAAGCAAAAGCTGCATTAAATATGATAACCGAACAAACCTTTTACTTTTTTATTTTTTTTTGTTGCTTGATAAAATAGTTAGTCAATCATAATTAACCCCAAAAACCCTTAGATTCTTTCTCTTTTACATCCTGGTCGCTATAAAAAAACAACACGAAGCCACCGAAGCCGCCTCTTGCCGGGGTAGAAATTGCGAAAATGTCCTCCCTCGTTATGCCGCTTTCAATGACAAAGGCTGTTAATGATTGGTCATCTAAAAAAGATTTTGATTTTAAGATTTTCATACTTCTAACAATAATTTCAATTAACTAATTTATAAACATTAAATATATGGGCAACAAAGATAAAATTTCTATAAATGTAGAAATTAACGCTGCCGGGCAGCAACAGCTAAATCAATATAAAACCGCATTTGATGGATTAAGAACATCAATAAGTAATTTAGCAATCCCGATAAGCAAATTAGACGGCGACATAAAAAAACTTTCAGATTCAATAAGTCAAAACAAGGCTCAAAGCGAGTCTATGACAGACTCCGTTATTAAGTTTGGTGACACACTTGGCGCTTTACAAGTAATCCATAAAGCGGTACTTAAAGGCATGGACTTACTGAAAATTAGTGGGGCTGCTTTACAGGCATCCTTAACCGGTGGCTTATCTGTCATTATTGCTTTTTTACCCGAAATTATAAATTGGGTGAAAGAGTTTTCAAAAGGCGAGACTACCTTGTCTGCTTTTAATAAAAGGTTACAAGACACAAAGATTGTAGTAGATGCAGTCAATCAGGTAAGGTTACAGGGAACTAAAAGCGCTCAACAGGAACTTGTACACTTGGAGTTACTTTATAATGCTACCAGGAATAAAAACATAAGCGATATAGAGCGCAAAAAGATCCTGGAAGAATTGAAAGCACAGTATCCCGGATACTTTGAAAAAATGACCACCGAGACAATGATGAATGGTCAGGCAGCTCAAAGCTACAACGAGCTCACAAAATCAATTATAGCTAATTCTAGAGCCCGCGCCGCAGAAAACGTTATGGTTAAAAATCAGGAACGCGCAATTGGTAACAGCACTAATATAACTAAACTTAAAGCTGAACTTGTTGAATATAATAAGCAATTAGCCGAAGCTCAAGCGGCTGCTGAAACAGTTAAAAACAGCTATTATAACGGAGTAAGTTCTGCAAGTTATAAAACCCAACAATTGGCTAATAAAGCCGGCGATTTTGAAAAACAACGTGATGCCACACAAAAACTGATTAATAATTTATATACCGACTCGACACTTTTAAACCGTCAAAATGACGCGCTTGCAAAAAATGTGGCAGAAGACACCCAAAAATACGGAGCAAAAATATTAAACGTTAACCCGGTTATCAGCTACAAAGTGGATTCAGGCGATGGATCTGGGGGCAGAAAAAACAAGCCGCCCAAAGAAGACAGAACCATCACCCATGACTCGCCTTTTGAAGAGGTAAAACCGGATACTTCGTCTATTGCCAAATCAATGGATGCTGAAAGACAAAAATCTATCGAAGCGCAAAACAACCAGATCCTTAATCACAAAATTACTACCCAAAGAGCAATAGACGCCGTTGATATTGAGTCGGCCGAAAAACGCGCCAAAGCAGAAGATGAGCTGACCAAATCAAAAATACATGCCGGCGATAGGTTTATTGATGCAGCGTTAAAAAACAGCAAGAAAGATTCGGCCATTTTTAAGACGGCTTTTTTAGCCAAAAAAGCTACTTCAATTGCTGATACCATCATCAATACCAAACAAGCGGTGATGGAGTCGCTTAAAGCTTATGCCGGTATTCCCTTTATCGGCCAGGCATTGGGTATAGCACAAGCTGTATTTATGGGCGTACAAGGCGCCTCATCTATCGCCGAAATAGCCAAACAGAAACCGGGCTTTGCAGGCGGCGGGCGGTTTGTGTCTGACGGTAAAGGCTCGCTCCTATCCGGCTACAGCCGTACTGATGATACGAATGCCTACCTGCGATCGGGCGAGGCCGTGGTGGTGTCAGAAGCCATGCGAAATCCCTGGGCGCGTAACCTGGTGAGTGCTATCAACGTGGCACATGGCGGTCGGGATTTCTCTATGGCCAACCCCGGACGGGGTTATGCCATAGGTGGTATATTTACCGATGGCGGCAACTCAAACCGCTATTACAATCAACCAGTGAACGATCAAAAGGAACTGGCAAATACTATTGCCTACCAGATGATCAACAACTTCCCGCCGGTATTTGTTGATGTTAAAGATATTAACAGTCAGCAAAGTATTTTGGCGCAGACGGTTAATAGGGTGAATTTATAGCCTCCCAACCCCCTAATGGGGGCGTAAATAATCCCAACCATTCTATAATTTTTCTATAACCATTAAACAGCACCCCTTTAAGGGACGGAGGTAACCATATGAACATTAAAACTGCAAACGCCTTGTTTGACGAAGGCATATTTTCTGAACTGTATAAAGCGGGCTTTATAACTACTAAAGTGTTTGTTTACCGCGAGATCTATTTATGGGTACAGGCCCAGGTAAAGGCGCGTGGCATAAGCAAAAATCAGGCAGTGTTAGAGGCCGAAGTAAAGTTTGATAAAGATGAACGAACCATTTGGCGTGCGTTAAATAGTTTTACAGCTACTGACAAAACAGTGTCACCAATGGAAGCAAATAATTTTGCGACCTTTGATATATGCCAATCAGCATAATTAACATTATAGGTAATATAGGTCACCATAACCCCAGTTAATAGTACCGATATTTGTATAACAGGTGAGTCATTCCGAGGATAGGGTAGTAATCGCGAATTAAACATCGCATCCTTTTATTCTTGCGATTGCTTCGTTCCTCGCAATGACAAACAAGAGCTTACTGACAAAACACTGTCACCATCAATCAAAATTAAAGTACCGACATTTGTATTGTTCGCCTGATAATCATCAGCAACATGGACCTGACTGCTTAACCTACGGTCAAAAATTCTCAAATCTCACGTCTAAAATCTCACATCTCAAAAATGAAAATTTATCTATACGATACGGATACCGACTGCATAGGCTCGGGCACATTATCATCATCTTACCTGAAATCGCAGCTTGAAACGGCGGCCGGCCAGGATGTAGACGTTCACATTAGCTCGGTAGGTGGCAGCGCGTTTGACGCCATTGCCATTTATGATTTACTTAAAAAGTATCCCGGCAATGTAACTACCTATATCGACGCGCTGGCCGCCTCGGCTGCCTCAATTGTGGCCATGGGTGGCAAAAAAATTGTCATGAGCAAATATGCATTACTGATGATACATAAACCCATGGTTGGCAGCGGCGGCAATGCCGACGAATTGCTAAAAGATGTTCAAATGTTAAATGTAGTACAAGCCCGTTTGGCACAGATCTACATGGATAAAACCGGACTAGACGGCGTTACCGTTAACAGCTTAATTAATGCCGTTACCTGGCTATCAGCAGATCAGGCGCTTGACCTCGGTTTTATTGACGAGGTGGAAGATTATGCTACCGATATTATTAACAGCACGATCATTAAAAACTATGTCAACGCCGCCCCTGCGGTTTATCAGCGATGCATTAACAAAATCTTAAATAAAAACAGCAATATGAACATCGGAAACAAAGAACTTATTGAAAAAACCACCTCGGTATTGGATAAGATCATGAACTTCTTTAAGAAGGTAGTTAACAAACAAACCATTACCGACAAAGGTACGCTGCACCATGCCGGCGAATTAGAAGAAGGCGCCGAGGTGTACCAGGACGAAGACATGACTGCCCCCGCCCCCGCCGACAGCTACACCACATCGGCCGGAAAGAAAATTAGTGTAAAGAATGGTTTGGTTGATACGCTGGAGCATGTTGATGACGAAGAGGACCCCGAGTTAGCCGACGAAGCGCCATCAAAACCATTTAAAACAGCAAAGCCCGGCGACATACAAAACAAGGTGCTAGCCATTAAAGCAAAATTACACGCTCAAAATCAGTTACTTACCGAAGCCAGAGCCGCGCTTGAAGAAGCAGGGAATCGCCTTAAAAAAACACGGGAAGAAGTACATAACGAAATAAAATCAGACTTTACTCCCGAAGGTTCAAAACGCAGCAATAAGGCTAAAACAGAAACCTCGCCCTTTTTTGCCCCGCAAACTACATTGGCTCAAAACGCGGTTAAACGCGCGGTAGCGCCCTAAGCTCCGTCAGTTTACGCAGGAACAATATTTTTATCTAAACCCTATCAAACTCATCCCTATAAAGTAAACCAATTAACCAAACGCTCCCCCTTTAGGGGGCCGGGGGCAAACCTTTTCTATGGCTCAATTTACATTTACAAACAACACTTATGCCGGCGAAGCGCTGGCAGGATTTATGGCCAGCACGCTTTTAGAGGCCGACTCGGTAAAGCGTGGCTTGCTCACTGTAATTAACGACGTAAAATCGCGCAAGGTAATTCTTGATGTTGATGACGATGTTGTGTTTCAAAACCCATCAGGCATATTTGCCGACCAGGGCACTACCACCACACAAACCGAAAGCTACCTTGACCCAGTAGTTTACGAGTTTATGAAACAAGAACAATGGGACAAACTTGCGCAAAGCTGGGAAGCCCAAAGCCTTAAACCAGGCGCGTTTATGGATTATGAAGGCACGGTAGACTTATCAGACTTTATGGTACAGCGCTACTTAACCAAAATACAAATAGCTAACGAGCGTTTGTACTGGCTGGGCAAAGGCGCCACCAAAGAGGCCACTTTTACAGCTGATTTTAACGGTTTGTTGCCAACAATCTCGGCAGCATCGGGCGTTTACAAGGTGGGTTTGGGCAAACCGGCTACATCAATGGCTGCAACGGCTATCAACGCGAGCGGCGTCGTTACTGTTTCAAGCACCGTTACCCTCACTGACGGCGATGTGGTTACCATTACCGCAGTAACCGGCAGCAGCAAAGATACCACCAACGGCGGCTCGGGTATAGATGTACAAGGGCAATCATACTTTGTACAAGTATTAAGCGCAACAACCTTTAAATTGGTGCGCAACTACAACGAGATCAATACCCGCAAACCTGCCACTTTTAGCGGTTCATCATCGGCAGCTACTGTAAGCTATATCAACGCCAGCAACGTGCTTGATGTATTAACAGGTGTTTACGCACAACTTGACCCGGCAGATAGAAGCCAGGAAGATTTTAACCTGCAGATCCCTTTCCACGTAGGTTATGCCTACGCACAAGCCCAGGCCAACAAAGCGGTTAACGTTTTGAATGCCTTTACCGATAGCAAAAAAATGGATTATTTAGGTGTGCCACTACAGTTAATGAACCATTGGCAAGCCAACACCATCCTTGGTGCACGCTCATCAAACCTTTTTTTAGGGGTCGATCTTTTAGGCGATACATCAGAACTATCAACCGTTTACATGAAGCCGTACACCAACGACAACGTTGTACGCATGAAAGCGCGTATGAAAGCCGCCGTAAACTTCAAATTTGCTAACGAGCTGTTTTATCTGTCAGCTTAAGCCCCTCCCCACCCTCCCCGGGAGGGTGGGCTATTAAAAATAATTTTATCACATGCCAACCAAAGTCTCCCCTACCAGGGAGATGAAACGAGGGCTTAACTACCACATATGTCAATTTACAATAAAATAAACGCGGGCTTTAGCCTGGGTGCCGATGCTCCTATCACATCGGGCATTGAGGATGTTGTTTACATCTTTAACGAGAACGATATCACCCTCACCTACAACCCTACAAACCCATTGCTCGTTACCGGTCTTACAGCTGTTTCTGCAGCCAAAGTCTACAAGTTTGAGGGTACCAACAACAGTTTCAATGCCATATCAAAACTGTCTAAAACACAAGTCGGTCCACGCTATACCGAGGAGATTGATTTTAATATTGCCGGCTTGTCAACCGATGTCAAAGCCCAGTTAATGGCGATGGGTTACGGTCGTGTTCGTGCGGTGGTCATCAACAACTACAAAACCGGCGATTCGGCTATTGAATTATTTGGCGCTGTTAATGGCTTGATACTAACTGAGGCAGAGCGTAACGCTGCTGATGAAGGTATTGAAGGGGGTTACAAATTAAAACTAACCAATCCTGATAAGCTGAAAGAACCGTATCCACCGCGAGCCGTATCTATCGCGCCGGAGTCGGGAACTGCTACCTATGCCAGTACATTGGCCGCGCTTGAAGATTTGGTAGTTTAACCATTAGTCCTTTGGTCATTAGCCGTACCCATTACGGTTAATGACCACCACCTACACCAATTTAATTAACCAAATGACTAATGACCAAATGACTAAAATATATATTTTAAAACCAGGCAGGCACCAGTTTGCCCCCGGCGAGCCCGCCATGCACCATAACGATAACCTTACCGATAAAGAGGCCCGCTGGTATCTGAAAGCTTATCTGCATATCAAAAACCTATTTACCAGCTCGCCAGCGATCAAACGAGCGCTTAAAAAACAATCTGTGCAACCATCCAAAATCAGTGAAACCCAAAGCTAATGAAGACTTACCTACCACAAATTGAACGCCGCGTAATTGTAAGGCCAAACCAAACTTTCGGAATATTAAACTTTGATCTGGATAATGCCTATCCGCAGCGCATGTTAGAGCTGGTAGCCCAATCGCCCACGGCTAAAGATTGCTGGAACAAGCGCGCAAGGTTTATAGCAGGTAATGGGTTTGAGCAAAAAGATCTGGGTAAGCAAATCATCAACGCAAAAGGCTTAACACTTGCCAGGTTGTTAAAGGCCGCTGCTACCGATAAAGCTTTGTTTACCGGTTTTGGGATTCATGTTAACTATAATGCTAATTACAAAATAGCATCGGTTAACTATGTAAAGTTTGAGGATATCCGCATGGGCGATACTGATAGTGCAGAAACCGCAGGCAAGTTTGGCCTGTACAGCGACTGGGGCCGTAAGACCTGGAAAAATATAATGCGCAACAAGATAACTTTTGTCGACGCGTATAACCCCGATCCGGCAGAGATAAAAAAGCAAGTAGACTGCGCCGGCGGCTGGCAAAACTATAAGGGCCAGCTGTATTATTTTAATCCGGAGGTTGACGATTATCCGCTAATAGAAGCTGACAGTGTTTGGGAAGATTTTGAAACCGAAGCCGGTATAAAAACATTCAACAACCGCGAGGTTACCACGGGCTTTTTACCCTCGACGATGCTGTTTATGCAGTCGCGCCGCGAAGAGACAGATAACAGTGCCGACAGTGAGCAGGGTTTTAGCAATCAGCCGTCTCAATTAGAGAAAGACCTGGGTGCATTTCAAGGAGCTAAGAGCGCGCAAAAGATCATTGTGATTGAATATGAGGATGAAACACAGAAACCTGAATTTCAGCCTTACGCTATACAGAATAACGACAAGCTTTTTGAAAGTACCGAGCGTTCTGTCGAAGCAAGAATTATCAAAGGCTTTTCGGTTCCGAAAGAACTTATAAACGCTGAAAAATCATCGGGCCTAAGCAACGGCGGCGAAAAGAAACAAGCCATACGCGAGTTTAATGACAATACCGCCGCCGACAGGCTTGAGCTAACTGAAGCATTTGCTGAGATATTCGGTAATTTTTATGTCGATATCAACCCGTCTGCAAACTGGAGCCTTATCCCAGTACCGGCTACAGTTGCTGATGACAACGCCGGATTCACAGCCGGATCAAGCATTAATCAATTGTTATTGTCTGAGCTGCCTGCTAGTAACAAAATAGCCATACTTACCCACGCCTATGGCTTTAAGCGCCAGGAAGCTGAGGAAATGGTATCTGCTGAAATTTTAAACTAAACACTTTATGAATCCGATTTTAATAGACCAACAAACATTTCAGCGGTACGAGGATATATCGGCCAACATTAAACCTGAACGCCTTAAAGTATTCATCAATAAAGCGCAGGACCTTGACCTAAAACCGTTTTTAGGTTACGCCCTTTATTACGACTTTATTAAAAATTTTAATGAAGACGGCACCATAAAAACCGATGCGCCACAACACTACAAATATTTGCTAAACGGCAGCGAGTATCTGGATAAAGACGGGCACATTGTTTTGTACGAAGGCTTGTTACCTACCCTGCTTTACTTTGCCTTCGCCAGGTTTATTGAGGCTGACGCAATACGATACACCTCAAGCGGGCCGCTCACCAAACGCCATGATAATAGCGATGCTGTTTCGCCACAATACCTCACAAAACTGGTGCAGCAACAACGCAGCGTAGCCAATGCACACGCCAACGAGGTTGAGCGATTTTTATGGGACCACCGGATAGATTTTCCGTTATGGCGGTTCAGCAGCAAAAACAAAACCGCCCGCCAATCGGGCCCGCGGATCCGCGCGGTTGATAAGAGCAATTTTAACCACCCGGCTGGGCTCAATCAACCCAATTATTTACCAATCACAGAACGCTAAATGTCAGACAAAAAAATAAGCGAATTAACAGCCGCCACCAGCATCAATCCAACTGATGTTTCTGTGTTGATTAGTAGCGGCACCAACTATAAGTTTGCCTTTTCAACTCTTTTGCAATTTTTAGGTGCAAACTTAACTGTAGGCGCAAATGTCAGCTTTGGCACTACGCTACCCCAAAACACCGCAGGTAAAAGCGGCGACGTGTTTATCAACACAGGCACAGGCTCTTTCGCTCAAAAACTATCAGGCGGGTGGACAGTGGTTTACACGCTACCAAGTACGAGTTCGCAAACCGACAGCACAGTACTTTACGGATTGGGCCAGCCAGGAACATCAATTGGCAATAACCATGACACCTATATTGATACCGGCAGCGGTGTGTTTTATAAAAAAGAAACCGGTGTTTGGAACACCGTATTCTCCATGCAAACCGGTCCGCAGGGGCCGCGCGGTTTAGCAGGCACAAATGGCACAAACGGAACTGATGGTTTCAGCGTGTTAAACGGTACTGTAAACCCATCTAACACTGCTACGGGGCTAAACGGCGATTTTTACATCAACACCGGGAACTATACTTTTTTTGGCCCAAAAACCGCAGGGGTTTGGGGCGATGGCGTATCATTGATACCTCCGGGAATTAATGCCGGTGGTACTACCGGGCAGCTATTGGAAAAAGCCAGCAATGCAGATTATGATACAGCGTGGGTAAACCCGTTGGCAATAAATGATACAACGGCATCGGCTACCAAAGTTTATAGCAGCGAAAAAACCACCGACCTATTGTCCCTGAAACAAAATAGCTTAGGTTTTTCACCCGAAAACAGCGCCAATAAAAACACCATTAACGGCTATGCAGGGCTAGACAATTCTGGTAAGGTAGCAGCGGCCCTGCTACCCAGTTACGTTGACGATGTGTTGGAGTTTGCCAGCGTTGGCGCATTACCCGCTACGGGCGAAACCGGTAAGATTTATGTTACCCTGGATGATAATGCGCAATACCGGTGGAGTGGTTCAACCTACATTAAGTTGGTGGCATCGCCGGGGAGCACAGATGATGTGCCCGAAGGAAGTATAAACTTTTATTTTAACAGCAGCCGTGTTTGGAACACTGTTCTTACCGGCGTGAGTTTTTTAACAAACGCTGCTATATCAGCTACAGATGGTATGTTGGTTGCGCTGGGCAAACTACAAGCCCAGTTAAACGGTCTATCAGCCCTATTTCAACCCAAAGAAAACCAGCGCTTAAGTACTACGGATGATGTAACACATAATAACTTAGTACTAAGCGGAACGCTGATTACCGGCTTGGTAGACGCTTATGCGTCGCCGGCCACTAATTATTTAACCTATCACCCGACAACTAAAGCTATTGTCTCTCGTACGGCAGCCGAGGTTGCAAGTGATATAGGCGCTGGTGCCGGTAGCGTCGAAAAAGCTACATTGGCCGAGTTAAATATCGGCACCAACGATGCTAAGTTTGCTACTGCTTTAGGGCTGGAGGAATCAAAATACCTCGGCCAGTCTGGCGCTAAAATTTCTGCTACAGCATCGGGCACTAACACTTATGCGGCCGCTATCAGCCCGGCAATAACTGCTTACGCTAATACACAGCGCTTTTATATCAGGTTCGCCAACGCCAATACAAATGCCAGCTGCACATTGTCGTTAAATGGCTTAGCGTCGCTGCCCTTAGTAAAAGGTATTGATTCATCCTTGGTTGCCGGCGATATTGTTGCTGACAGCATCCACCTGGTTGCTATAGACGGGGATAATGCACGAATACTATCTGTATCTTCATTGCCTACCGTCACATCCGGCGAAAAGGTGCTGACCATTGATCCCAGCGGTCCGCAAAAAAACTATGATCTGCAGGAACTTTCTGTTTCATCAACATCGCTTACCGGGGCAGATTTCAGCTTAGGCATAGCATCAGTAAATGGCTTGATAGGCCAGGTATCTTACGATAGCGATTACCGCTATGACTGTATTGGCATTAACCAATGGCGACGATCTGCATTAAACGGCAACCTGGTTGACCTTTACCTGGCCGACATTGACGACAGCGGCGGCGATAAAACCAGCGGCGATCTGCAAGCCGCTTATCCATCATCGTTACCCGGGCAGCAAGCATGGGGCCTAAATAAGCTCTATATCAAAAAAACCACCACCATCTGGCAAAAAATAGCCATAGCAACCGCATAAAATTATGTCACATTTATTTAAAACAGGAAACAGCATTTTTAAAGTAGGCGATAATATTTATAAGATTAACGATAGGTTGAACGTGGTCGCGCAAAATATGGGAGGATTTGGGGGAGTAATAGAAGGCCTGCGATTTGACCCTATTGCAGCAAACAACAGAGTTGCAATTTCAAGCGGAATTACATGTAGAATTATCAATACGATTACCTTTGAACTTATTAGTACAATAACATTTTCAGGCTCGTGTATTGGCTTTGCTTGGGATAGTCCAAACGATAGGCTTTACGTTACCGCAGGTGGCAAGTTACACATCATAAACACCACTACCTGGATACCTACTGATAGCGGCTTAGTCAGCGGCTCGTATAACGGTGTAGCCCTAGATCCAAATCCGGCAAATGGAAGATTAGTTATTACCGGAGGTAGTAAGCTGCAGTTCTACGACATAGCCACGCAGACGATTACCACGACTATGTTGACCGGCTTTTCCGGTGCCTATGGGTTGGCTTTTGATCCTACAAATATTAACCGTGTTTATGTAGGCAATTACAATAGTAATTATATCTCAATTGTAGACACGGATAACTTCTTAATCGTGGATACAATTTCGGGATTCGGGGCGCCGATAGATATAACTTTTGATTTAAATAGTGCCAATAATAGATATTTAGTTAGCGAATATAGCTTCGGTCAAGTGGCATATGTTGATAGAGGTACCCATGGAATAATCAAACGATTAACAATAACGGATGGACCCGAGGGAATTTCTTGCGATCCTAATATAACATCCAACCGATTTATTGTTGGTAGTGCAACATTCGGTCAATATTTCATAGTTACGGAGGTAATAACATAATTACCTCTTCCTTTAATAACAACTTTCTCATGCCCCTAACTTTAACTCCCTGGCAGCGCCTTATCGCTGCCACACCACCATTTTTTAAACGATTGCAAACCTTCGGTATCGGCTTGGCTGGTCTTGGCACATCGCTGAGCCAGTTGAGTGGCATACCATCCAGGTTAAGTACTGTCCTTATCTCGGTAGGCAGCACGATTACCATCATTTCGCAATTTGCTGTTAAGCAGCTAACACCCAATAATTATGATGACATTAAGTAACCAGGGCGAAGGCCTGATTAAATGTTCCGAGGGTTTGCGGCTAAACGCCTATCGTGATAGCGCGGGCATATGGACCATAGGTTATGGTTCTACCCGCTACCATGACGGCAGGGCCGTAAAACCCGGCGACAAACTGGTCACCCAGCTTCAAGCAGATGCACTGTTTAACAATACGCTTGGCCAATATACCCAAGCTGTAAATGATTTTGTAAAAGTAGCGTTGACACAAACGCAGTTTGACGCGCTTGTGTCAATTACCTACAATATCGGCATTTACGGTTTGCAAAGGTCAACCTTGCTTAAAAAATTAAACACCGGCGATTATCAAGCCGCGGCCGACCAATTTTTAATATGGAACAAAGTTACACATAGCACAACCGGCCAAAAGGTAACCCTTGACGCTTTGGTTAAACGGAGGGCCAAAGAGCGCCGGTTATTTCTATCAAACACTTACAAAACACAATTATGACAGCTATAGAACATCGCGAGCTTAAAGGCATAACCCTTAGAAATCTTATTGTCACCGTAGTCAGTACAGCGAGCATCGTTGTATCGGTAATGACCACTTACTTTCAGCTAAAAAATGATATCCGCGACGTACGTACCACGCAGGAAACGCAGGCACGTATTAACGAAATAAGGCTTAACGTGCTGGAGGGTAATGTGGCACTGCTTAGACAAGAAGTAGACGCACTAATGCACAAAAAAATATCAAAAATATAATCAAATGAGCCTTAAATCAATCCTATCAAAAATCTGGGAAACTATAAAAAATTTATTCGCAGATATCTCACCCGATCTGAAGTCGGCCATTCATCTTGGAGTCGTAATAACAGAAAACATTAAGCTATTTGTCGACTC
Organism: Mucilaginibacter antarcticus; assembly: GCF_042686155.1. Lineage (NCBI taxonomy): Bacteria > Pseudomonadati > Bacteroidota > Sphingobacteriia > Sphingobacteriales > Sphingobacteriaceae > Mucilaginibacter > Mucilaginibacter antarcticus. The sequence continues at coordinate 55,438 of NZ_JBHUON010000020.1, forward strand.
GCCTGCAGCTGATGTACTGACCATAATCATCCCCGGCACTATTGACGATGGAATAAAAAGCATCTTGCGGGCTAAAATCCCCGCTATATTAACAACTCTTAAACTGGTTGATAACTGCGATGACTTAACTGATCCGAATCAACTGGTTGCCTGCGCTATAACGACGTTGCAAAGCCTTGAAGGCGAGATCAACAGCGCCTACCTTCACACCCTGTCAATACTGATTGCACAAGCAGCTGCCGACGGCGAATTAACATGGAGTGACAGCGTATATCTACTGGAGTGGTATTATCAGCATAAATACAAAGTGTAGTTTGACAGGGAGTGCCCGGAACGAGATTCGAACTCGTACATCCTTACGAATGCCACCCCCTCAAGATGGTGCGTCTACCAATTTCGCCACCCGGGCCTGTTAAAGATTTGAGTGTTGAGAGACAAGCCATGGACATTTTAAATATCCCACGTCTAATATCTCAATTTAAAAAATGGATGTGCCCGAAGAGAGACTCGAACTCTCAAGAGACAATTCTCAACGGCTTCTGAGACCGCAACGTTTACCAATTTCGCCATCCGGGCCTGCAAGCAGGGTGCAAATATAATTTTTCTGACCGAATATAAATATTAAAAATATCTGCTTTAGATAAAATGCTGATAAAAGCTATCTTAGGTAAAATTTATCTGTAAACAGCTTTATCATGCGCAATTTTAAACAGGCAATTTTGTTACTTATAATGTTATGGTCAAACACATTATTGGCTCAACACATTGAGGTACTACAGCAGGGCAATCCAACCAGTATCCGCGGTTTATCGGTTGTCAACAATCAAGTGGCTTGGATAAGCGGTAGTAAGGGAAATATAGCTATAACAACCGATGGTGGCAAATCGTGGAAGTGGCAGCAGATAAAGGGATTTGAAAAATCTGATTTTAGAGATATCGAAGCTTTTTCTGCCAAAGAAGCCATAATTATGAGCTCGGGCACACCGGCGCTGATCATGAAAACTATTGACGGTGGCATTAACTGGAAAGTTAATTACCAAAATGCAGATACCTCTTACTTTTTAGATGCCATGGATTTTGACAGCCCTAAACATGGCTTTGTAATGGGCGACCCAATAAATGGCAAATTTTTGTTGATGGAAACTAAAAATGGTGGCGATACCTGGACCCTCTGTACTGGCCCCGACGCAGTAAAGAATCAGGCAGCTTTTGCGGCCAGTGGCACCTGCTTACGTATTAATGGAATATTTGCCATAGCAACAGGCGGACCGGTTGCCGCACTTTTGACGCAGAAAGATAAACAATGGACAAAGATATCTGTACCAATTACCCACGGGAAAAGTACGCAAGGAGCGTTTTCAATCGCTGTTGGTAAAAATCAACTTATAATAGTTGGGGGCGACTATCAAAAAAATAAAAGGCGGGATTCGACGGCATGTTATTCCTTTGACAAAGGTAAAACGTGGCAATTATCTACGACCTTTCCATCTGGTTATCAATCAGGTGCAGAGTATGTCAAAAAAAATATTTTTTTATCAACAGGCACTGCCGGAAGCAATATTACTACTGACGGCGGCAAAAACTGGGTTAAGATTGAAGATACTAGCTATAACGTTTGCCGCAAAGCAAAGCATGGAAATTTGGTTTTATTGGCTGGCGACAAAGGTAAAATAGGGGTTTTAAAATTTTAGTTAACTGTAAATGAAGTGTTTCTAAAATATTAATAAATAAATCAAAATAACACTTGCACAAAATACTTTATAGCCCTATATTTGCACCACTTTAAACGGAAACGCTAAATGATTCTGTAGCTCAGCTGGTAGAGCATAACACTTTTAATGTTGGGGTCCTGGGTTCGAATCCCAGCGGGATCACAAAGACCACCCAACAGGTCGAACGTTTTGAAGTAAGAGCCTCTTGAAAAAGAGGCTCTTTTTTGTTTAAACGCGGTTTTTAGCTTAGAAATCGACTTTATCCAAATCCATCCCTCCACTTTTCTCAAAAATTTCAATACAAGTTAGTTCAATGTAATTCAAAGTAATCGGTGACCTATTCGGTGACTTATATTTTCTTCCGAAATTAGGTCACCGAATTAATACTGGTGGCTGGTACCAGTTTGATTTTCAGTTTAAAAACGTTGGTTTCATTTTTTAAACAAAAATCCCATGAAAGTAAATGAAGATCTTTCCATTTTATTTTGGCTAAAACGTCAGAAAGCTACAAAAGAAGGTTTAGTGCCGATCTATGTTCGTATAACGGTAAAAGGAGGCCGTACGGAGTTTTCTTCTGGCAAAAAATCCATCCCAATCATTGGGATGAAGAATCCGCAACTGCCACAAGTGGTTGCGCAGATTATAAACTAATCATGCTCGTGATCGTGACCGGCTTCATTTCCTTCATGCTCATGATCGTGTTTCTCCTCTTTATCTTTTGCAGTGGATATATCAATGCTGGGTTGTATTTTTGCGTTTGTAACTGTATGTTGGGTTTGCTTTTTCATAGGTGGACAGAAATCTGTTTCTTACTAATTTATTATAATCAAGAATTTCTTCCGATTATGTACAAGCATTTGTGACCGTTATGGTTTGATAGTTATATACCCATAGATTGGAATGAAAACAACCTATCGTCTCTTTTCCACCAATATGTTTTTAAATACGATTGCCTCGTTATTTCTCGTAATTGGATTGGGGATGATCCTATTGGGGACATCTATGCTTTTACAGTATGGGTTAAATTACTTCACAGTAGAAAATCCGCTTTATTTGCCAGCTTTAATTGTAATCCTCGTTTTTGCTATCTGGATCCTAACTTCATCAGTCTTGCCGCTGATTATAATCAATGCCAATGGCGTTACTGCATATTCCATATTCTGGAAGAGAACTATCACTTGGAAAGACCTACAGACTGCGAGATTAGTTAAAGTTAAAAACTACTATCGCCCTAATGGTTCCGCAGTTAACTTTGAAGATACTAAAATTCCGGAAAGGAAAAGCATTGCGGTGCTAAATAAAGGTACGCGGGTAACAACTTTCATCGTCCTTTCCGGTCAGAGCTGGCAAAAGCCCCGAAATATGTTGATACTAAGTGGCCTGTACACCCATCAGATGATCGCTGGGGAGAATGCCATAGTATTTGAATATGATGCCAATAGCTGGAAAACAATCAAAAATAAGCGCGATGGTAACTTGAAAGACAGTTACAGATAAACAATAATAATTAGCTTCATCTTTTAAAGATCAAACTTTTAAAAGTGCTTTTTTTGGCCTTAAACAGTAAGGGAGCGCAAAAGATAAAGAATCCCAGCACTAAAAGGAGTCTCGGGGTACGCAACTGACTTCATCTTGATCAATAGCTGCCTGTACGGTAACCGGCTTTTCCATCGTTGTTTAGGTTTATTAATTTCCACCTACGATATGCAATTATTTCTTGCATTATTGTAATTTTTTAACGAGAAGATAATTTTTCTATTACTTGTTTAGTTTGCTGATTAATATTCTGTTGTTTAGAACTGTTCATATCGGTCTCATGTGTAACTGCTTCGTGCATCAATTGATAACTGTGGATCCTGAGTTGGCAATACTGTGCAAGTAATTCGTTCCGATTATGTATCTTTTCAGAAAGTTTAAGCCGACCCAGTTCTTTTATCAATATGACACCGCTCTTCCAATAACCAATGCTGTTATTTAAGTCGGATAAACGTTGCCTATCTGGCTGATATTCCTGCTTCTTAATAGGTGCTAACGCTTTCTCTTCCAATTTATAAAACTCTTGTATCCGTTTATAGTAAATGACACGGTCGTTTTTAGACATAGATGAATATGCAAAAGCGGAACAAGCAAAGACTATCACTATTGTGGAAGACAAAATAAGCCACGTGAGTTTTCTATCATCCGGCTTTCTTAAAGTAATTACATACAGATAACCAATTACTACTCCACTTAATAGTCCACCAATATGGGCCGCGTTGTCTATACCGCCCTTAAAGCTGCCATACACCAGGTTGTATACTACAAACATCCCGATACTGGCTAATACGCCGTTACGCAAAGAGCGCTCTATATAATTAGTGCTTAACACAGCCAGGAAGACCCCATACAATCCAAAAATTGCGCCCGAAGCACCTGCACTAATCGTATAGTCGTGCCACCAAAGGCTAACAAGGCTGGCAACAATACCAGTTAAAAGATACGCAGTTACAAACCTTGCCTTGCCAATAATAGCTTCCAAAAAAAAGCCAACATAAACCAGCGCATACATATTTAACACCAAATGGAACAAACCGAAATGTAAAAAACAGTTAGTAAGCAGCCTCCACCATTGCCCGTCCAACGTGGTTACAGTAGAATTGGCTCCCCATTCAATCATACTTTTGGTTTCGGGCTCAAATACCCCTACACCTGCACAAACCATAATAATGAAGACCAAGATATTTAAGAAGACTATGAACGGCGTAATGAAATAGTTTTTACCTGGTAATAAAAACCACCAATAGCTAGTCACCACATTAAATCGTGGCCTTGTATCCGGTTTTAATATATCTTCATAGGCAGGAACAAAATCCCTTTCGTATTGCTTATATAGTTTATTGATCTCCTCATCTGTAAACGCAGACCGCATTTTTTCAAATGATGCCATGTATTGGGCAACGGCGATTTTGCTTTGGCCGTAATCAAGCATAACGTTTGATATCGTTACGCATTTAATACTGGCAGTATCCTGCTCCAGTTTCACTGTAATTTCACCATTCCAGGAAAAGCTGCTGTTATCTGTGTACGCAATAACACCGGCATCCGACACGAACTTAATGCGCCAGCCCAGTTGTTTTATAGTTTCAAAGGCAATAACCAGGCGCTGCTTTTTGGTCAGGACTTCGAGTGATAGCGTATGTACAGGTTCGCCCATAGTATTAACGTTATAAGTACTTAATTTAATTGGTTGTGATACATAACTCATGCTACTATGTAGTTAGATCACACCGTCGAGGTCTTTATTTTCAGCGGCCTGAGTCCAGTTTTTTAACTGCGTACGAATCAAAATACAAAAGAAGGCATACATAAACAAGGGAACCATTAACCAAAACCAGCGGCCATAAGTTTGGCCCCTTATTGTAGCGTTAGCAGATAGTACCCTTTTACCATTAATATTCAATCCATAAATTTTGATGCTGGACGATTCCTGTGGCCAGTCAATATTACGTTGCATCAAATATTCGGTTGGTTTTTGCCGGTAGGACTCTTCAACCGCCATGATACTAAATGAGGCTTGATCACCTTTCTTAAAGTCGTCCTCATCTAACTGCCAGTTTTCAAACACGCTGGCGTCCGCTAACTCAAAATTACGTTTATAACCCGCGATCTGAAGATGGTAATAAGTGCTTCGTCCGCTATACTTACCGCCGGCACTGCCGCCTTTGCTGCCTATTTTAATATCCGTAATTATACCACTGATCGGTTTAGTTGAAAGTTGCCTGCGCAACTGATCGTCACTCCAAACAAATAAGGCTACAATTATAACCACCGCACCAATACTCTGGGTATACATCCGCGGATAAGAAATCGGGACCAGAATGAACAGTACTTTTTCCTTAAAGGTGTAATTGATCTCTGTCATTAGTTTTGCTATTGATCATGGCCACTACTTCTTTTTTATCTGCCATCGTAAACGGCGCTGAAAGTAACCGTACCGACTGTCCGTTCTTTAGCTTTATACTTACAAAATCGCCCCACCTCTTATCTACTTTATAATCTGCACAGGTAATATCGCTGTAAGGAATAAACTTTAGCCTCTCTTTTAAAAAGAACATATTAAATATAGGTTTATATTTAGCGGGGGCACTTTCCGCAAAGGGCATATAGTAAACGCCTGTTTCCTCCAGCTTTAACCGTAATATCTTGCGGGCATTTATCAGATAGAGTATACCTGAAATGATCATGACCAGGAAAATTATTACCAATATAATTTCAGGAAATCTGAAAAATCCCTGTACAAAAAACACAATACCTGCTGTTACGGAATGATCTATAAGCATTACGCCGTAAATCGGAGACAACCCTATCAAAAGCAGAAGTATCCCGGTAATGATCGCTCTTACGGTAGGAAAATAATAGGCTTTGGTCATGGTAAGCTTAACAACAAAATAGCGCAAATGTTATGGGGTTTTAGAGTCGGTTAAAACATTGCCTATGAATAAGGTGATGGTTATAAATACACGAATAACTATCCTTGCGACGATAATAGGCGATATGGTACAATGATTATCACAGGCAAAGCTTTCTTATTGGTCATCAGTTTCCTGTCCTGGCAACGAATAAGCCAGTGCCTTATACAACTTTACGAGTTCTATGATCTCATTTGGACTTTTATTTAATCCGTCTAAATGAATTTTCCGGTTCCCGCCCGGCGATTCAAACCAAAGGAACCAGGTTGGCTTGATCGAGCCCAGCGGTATTAATTTTTCATTACTGATTGTTTGCCATGGATGAAATTCATCATCACTGGTTTGAATGCCTTTAGTACTGATGATCAGTTGTGGTTTATTAAGTTCCAGCAGGTTCCTGTATTCTGCATAAACCAAGCCTGATCCTATTATTATGCTTACGATCGCCATAATATATTTCGGGATACTGCCGCCCTGAATTAGTGAAGCAATGCCGCCAATTGCCACCACAAACATAGCTATAAGCCAAACGATCTTCCATTTGGATAACTTGATAATGGTTTCAGGCGGAATCGATTGATTCATTAATCTGCGTGTAATAATTTTGTATTAAACTTTTTTTTTAAGATATTGGACGGTATTATAAAGCGCAAATATCTGCCGTGATTCTTTCAATTTCGTCATCATTATGCCCATAGCGAAAATCCTGATCGTTGTTTAACGGTGAAGATGGCAGCAAGATCCTGTCATAATGGATTTTGCGATCATCAGTTTTGCAAATCATTACACCATCCGAAAGATCCAGATGATGTGTAGAAAAGAAAAGCAAATATTCATCCCCGTTTTTTGAAATCAAAATTCTAAAAGTCGATGAGCTTTCCACTTCCTCAGGAAGGAACTTAAAAACGTAGCCGTTTTGTTCGAGTTTTGATCTTGCCAGGCGTTCAAATGCGGTTAAGTAATCTTGTTTGATCTTATTCATAGTAAACTTCATTATAGCCTAACAATTGAAATTTGATAATTAAAAATAGAGGGACGTTATTTCTTCATCATTTTTATCAGCCCATAGCGTAAATTTCCTATCACCTAAATAAGCGAAGTAAATATTCAACCCATATTTCAAGCTATTTGTATCTTTTATTAATTGGATGTGCTGGTTGTTTTTAAAGTATTTTATTGTCAATGGCATCGCTAACTCACGATAATTAATTGTAACTGATCCGCTGTATTCGGTGTCTGGCATATTGGGGTCTTTAAAATCAGCTTCACGTTTTTTTAAAATCAGCTCCGCTTGCTATATTTTATTATTTACCCCCCCCAAATCTAATATCTATATCATCAATAACGTATAAACGAATTCCCTTTTGTAATTTAACCTCGCGGTATTTCCGCCGATGTTGTACAAAAAACCTGCTACAGGAAGCGTTTGCCAACTTATTTCAACATCATTATAAGTAGTGTTGGTGTTAGTAAGATTAAGGATATTCATACGATCAAAACGGACAGTCAAAGCAGGTTTTAAGATTTATTATTCTGTAGGCAATTTGTAGTACTCTGATGCTGCCCCAAATAAGTCTTCCAATTTACGTGAGTACAATTCAGTTTCTGAGTTGAAATTTTTCGAGATCATTCCCCCTAAATTATACCGCTCATCCATTTCGTCTTCATCGAGTTCTTTTTGTTCTACTATTATTGTCTTTTTTATGTCCTGTAACTGATCGAAAATACTTTTATATATTCCTATTTGTGGAAATCTAACAATTAAACTACCCGTCTCAGTTAACATGTCTTCCATCAGATCCCGATACTCTTTTTTTGTTTTTACCTCTTTATACATAAAGGTTTTTTATTGATCGTACATCACGTAATCGTGCTTTGTTAAAACATATATCAGTTTCAAATCGTTTCGGTCATCCAAAAAAATAAATGCATCTTCATCCTGAAAAACCATATAAGTATAGCAGATGACCCAAGCATCTGTCACCAATTTGCTATCCAGAAATTGGAAATTTAGCTCTTCCCGCGGAGCGTCCACCGAAATATGCTTGATCTCGTTTTTTTCAAGTATAGCACGTGCTACCTGGAGTGCTTGTTCGCCACTGTGTATCATAATATGTAGGTTAATCAACTAAAAGTAACACCCATGTCGGTCAAAATAACAGGTGCCAAAAAGCCACCTACTAACCCGCCAATGATGCAGAACGCCGAAATAGTAAACAAGGGGATGGCGGCAATAATATAGTATACCGGTCGGCTTTCCCGCAACTGGATGAAGTACTGGGTATAATTTAAATTCTTGGCAGGAAACAGTTTTGAAAACAATTTTTCGAACAAAGACGCGCTGGTTCCTTCAATAACCTTCAGCTTGTAGATGCCGCTATCAGCCGAAAAACGGTTCATCTCCATACGCGCGGTATCCATTCCATTTAAATGCGGGCTAAAAAAAGATTTCGGTAAGGCCACTTCTTCTCCCGAAGGTTCTCTGGTCAGCTCCAATTTTTGAACTTATCTACCGGCGTACGCTGGAATAGTTGCCCTTTTTGCCAGATGGCGTAAATACCCGGCTTAGTGATGTTAAATACGGTTACTTTTTGCGTAAATGGAATTTCTGCTAAAACCTCCCCGTTAAAAACACCTTTCAGCAGGCGTATAGTCTTAATCAAAATAAATATACCTATCGGTACCAGACAAAAAAACGCGATCCTAAACAAAATTAAACTCATCATTATTATTTAAAAGCCGACCAAGGCATGTACCCACTGGTAACTTTGCCGACTGCATTTGTAAAATTGATAAATATCCAATTACTGTCTGCCATATTCTCTATGTCAACACTTACTTTGTTACCCTTAACTAAATAGGCTTTCAGTCGGGTCTGGGTATTTAAATTTTTATAAAAGTAGGCTTTGTCAGTAGCGATCTGATATTCACCGGGAAGATGATCCGTTATCTTTTTATAAACACCGGAAAAATCCTCCGGTAGATTACTGGTCATGCAATCGTTAAATACGGCTTTCAGTTCACTGCTATTAAATATTAGCTTAACAAAACAGCCGGCATCATCCACTGATTTTAAAACACAAGTATCATTGTGTAGTATTCCTTTTCCGGAGAATGATCCGTTGGTTCCTGAGGCTCTGTTCCACCAGACAAATATGTCGCCCGTCATCTGCGTGTGGCTTCGTCTAACGGCAATAGTGCCCGATGCGCCGGAGTTCCCTTTAAATCGGTAGGTGCCAGATTGCCCGAAGGCAGAATAAATGAAGCTGATAAATAAGAAAGTAGCAATAGTAGCCTTCATACCAATGATAACAATTCAAAACCGTTTTGTTTAAGTCGGGTTGTAGTTAAGTACATGTCTACCTACCAAAAATCCGAATTAATATCAGTAGATGAAGCCGTAGCTAAAGGCCGCAGTATGCTTTTGCTTCCCCGGATACTGATGATAGCCGGATTGTTTTTTTTCCTGTTCCCGATTGCATTGCTGATTATGGCGTTAATAGACGGCCCGGCATTTACCAAAAATAGCTGGTTGGTAGTGGGCGGTATAATTCTGCTTACTTTTGTGCTATTTTTTTACCTGCCTTTTTTATATTGGAGCAAGCGCACCACTGCCTGGAAGTTATGGGCATTTGACCATGTGGACGACGTACATGAGCTTAAAATAGTAGCGTTGCAGGCACATTTATTTCCCTTATATGGATCGGCGATGGATCAACTGCAAATTCAATCTACCAAAGAGCGCGAGCAATGGGCCAAGCTACAGGAAAGATTCCAATTTCGCGGAAATTTTATTGATGATAGCAGCATACCCGCAGAAACTAATATCTATTTTTCAAAATTGGAACTAAGTTTAAATATTCTGCTGGGTTTGTTTATTAGCAGCATTGGTATAACGGCCTTATACCTTTCATCCATAAAAGCGTCTACCATATGGGTAAAGCTTATTGGGTTTGCTTTTGCTTTAGCACCTTGGTATATGATTATTGCTACGTTTAAAAACCTGCTTAACCGCAAGCCACAACTAACTTTAAATAAAACAGGACTTTATACCTGGGATAACGGCCTGGTGCCATGGGACGTGATTTATGATATAGAGGTAACCGCCACGCAAAGAAGAAATTTCATCAAATACACGCTTCATTTTAAATATCCGGGTGGTATAGTTAATAAAGAAATTACTGAACTGGATACCAATCGCAACAAGCTTGAAAGGTTGATTCGGGTTTATCGCGGCAGGCTTAATTCGGGTAGTTAATTATCAAATATGGAGCAAGAAACTAAAAGTTATTACCTTCCACCGTGGCGGTCAATTACCATCGGGGTGATCTTAATGATCATTGGTTTGGGCATTACCTTCGGAGGGATTGATTTAGACAGATCTCTGTGGGAAAATTTACAAAGGGTGTTCATTAGCTTTGAAGGGGTATTTGAATTTTTCACTTCTATACTTTTCCTTTTATTTAAAGCCGGCTTTTTAGCGGGTGGTTATTTATACCTGAAATATGCTGACGGCGTGGAACGTGCAAAGTTGGATAACGAAGGGTTTTACTATCGCGAAATTCCCAAAGGAAGTAAATACAGCAAAGTAGCTATGGATACAGGTTCATTAACGTTCAGGCCTTACTCGGATATCAGAGATATAACTTACAAAAAAAGTTTTTGGATGGGCGGGCAACTATGTTTAACCCTGGAGACGGGTATAGTTGCATTGGTTGCATTGGGTGTGCTAAAAGACCAGGAAAAGTTGGAAATTATAGATCTTATAAAAATGCAGATCAGAACAAACCTGAAAAAGCTGCAGCCATAACCGCCAACAGGATAGCAAAAGAAATAATAACGCCCTTGGTAAAAAACCAAAAGCGATGTGCTGTTGCGCCGGAATTGGCGAGTTGTTCTTTAAAAACTTTTACCTGTACTTCATTCTCGGCCATTTCCTTTTGCATTACCGCTTTGTTCTTAAACTTTACGTTATCCTGCGATGTCACCGGATAAACGATCCACAACTTGCTGCCTGAACGCAGGTAAATCAAATTAACGCCGGTAAATAACCACTTAAACTGGTATTGGTCAACATCTACGCGTTTATCATCAATGATCAGCCCGTTATCCCAAACGAGCTTCTTACGGCCGTAAGCGAAATACATTAATGTGCCCAATATAATAACCGGCCCGGTCATCATCGCTTTGGGTTGGCTAAAAAATTTGATAATGGCCTTGGCAGGCGTAGATAAAACAGGTATGGCGCTATACGCCGCTAAATGGCAAACAAAAAGTAAGATGAAAAGCCAAAACACCAGGCTCAGGGCCAAAAAACCAGTACGCAGGTTGCCACATTTTAAGTGTACAACCGGGTTGCTTTCGCCGGGGATGTAAGTAGATTTAAGATAGTTCAATTGATCACAGTTTATCTTTTTTCAAACCAATCCAAGGACATTAAACTGACCCATTCTTTACCCGATCGCTCCGCACGCTTTAAAGCGACCAGTTGCGTTCTGATCTGTACATTGGGTCCATTGCATACCAAAAATAAGTGATCCCTGTTTGTTTATTTAGCCAAACCCTATAAGCGTAATTATCATCCGGTTTAGGTTTAACCATATTACCCTTTTCGTCCAGATCATGATCCCCGTCCTGCGCACCAACCTTTTGGAAGATGGGTTTAGCGTAGTGCTTTTCCAATTGACTGATCAAAGCGTTCGTTTGTGGCTTAGTGTAAACATTCAGTTCATAAAAAGCAAGTCTGTCGTTGCTCTCATAATAATGAAACAACACGTAATTTCTGTGTTTACCGGTTTGGCCGTAAAAATCTTCTCCGCCAAAGTGCATGGCTTTAGGATCACTGGTTTTAAAAACTTCCAGTCCCAACAGCGTTTTATCCAAAGAATCCTTCTTTTCCCGTTTAACGCCTTGGGAAGTCATCATACCTAATGTGTTTTCCGTTAACAGGAGTTTGGAAAGTTCAATTGGCCCGGTGTTTTTTTTTGTGGCCTTTTGCGGGCTTTGGCCGCAGGCTATTATCAATAACAAAAGCGGCAAACTAATCAGGGTAACTTTTGGTGATGCCATTTTTAGTAGCTGGTCTAAGTGTATATAAAATTTCTGCCGGGGATGGGTCAATTTTCAGGAACATACCCAGGTCATGCCAGTAGAAACTGGTTGATAGACCCGTTTCACGATTTTTACCGGTTTCCAGTACACGCTCCTTCCATTTTAGCGACAAACGATCCTTACGGTCATAGCTGATCGTTCTGTCGGTTACTTGCCGGTCTTCTATATTCAAGTATAATTGGATGGAGGAAGCTTTGGCGCCGTTATAAATGATCTTTTTAGTAAAGCGGCTTAGTTCCCCATCAACGGCACTGATCGCAGTAAGCTTATGGCTTTTGTTATATCGGTAAGTGCAAATCCACGTATCGATCAGGTCTGACTGGCTGCGTTGCGTCATCACTTTAGCCTGTTGAATATGTTGGTCAAGCTGAGGTGTGTACCCTATTAAGGGAAGCGCGTCTTCTATGGGATAGTCGCCGATCCCATCCTCCAATAATCCCAATAAGGCTATTACGGAATGGTTGGACGCGACTTCCTGTTTAAACCTGGTGTAATAAGCTGGATAGAGGCTATAGCTATCGTGTTTGTTGATCAAAATTATATGCTCTGTGTCTTTAAAATCGATCCGTAAACTATCAGTGGTTAAAGGGGTGGAAAGTTTTGGTCGCGAATAAAAATAAAGGCCGTCTTTTCCAGCTTTTATACTGTAAGCGGTTCCCACTGCAACTATTCTGCCCCGTACCGTGTAAACAGAAAGCAGGCTGCCGGATTTATTACGGCAATAAAGCAACTTGCTGGTGTCGCCTGATGATCCGTCGTTGGTGACTTTAGTTATCACCATGCCATAATAAGAATCATTTTGCTGTGCAAAGCTTACGCTGGCCACACAGGTCAAGATGAGTATTAATAAGGCTTTTACCATAGTTGTAAAACTAATAACCGAAGAGACAACTATTAGTTTCAACAGGATAGTCAAACATTTAACTTTTAGGGCGCTTATAGCTTAATGAAGTATTTGTTCCTACTCTTCTTGATCCCATTCAGCTCATTCGGCCCGGAACCAGACACCGTCCAGCTTTACCTGTCATTGAATAACACGCTGACTACCCATCCCAGCGCCCTTAAATGCGTAGACAATTCCAAATTATCTAAAAGCTATGTTCATACCTATGATTCTTATACGCACATCATCAATTGATCAAACAACTTAACCGAAAGCCACGCCTTTATGGCGATACATATTCGGCACAGACTCGGTCATATTTAAAATTTATGCCCAATAGCATAACGGACACCTACCTTATAGGAGACATTAAGAACGGAAAACCCTTTAACGGCTTTTTCATGTATCCCGGCAGCAATATCTGGCTGATCTTTGATTTTTATTTAAACGGAAAGAGACTGTTACGTTTTATAATGACCTGTTGGCCGCCAGTATGGTTAAAGATACCGAGGACAGTTTTACGGCCAGCAGCGAGAAAAATATTTATATGAACGGCCAGCTGCAAAGCTGTATTGAAGTGACGCCGCTCCGGGTAATCAGGTAGTACAAAAAGAATCTGGTGCCAAGTAGTATTAATAATTGCCGTATTTTACAGCGGCTTGTTTTTTAATGCCAACGCCGTTTTAACAAATGTGGATATTGCTTAAAGCCAGATATTCAATATCATGGCCAGATATGCCGCTGATAATGGCGCCCTGATCGCCGGTAACATCATAAGCTATGATGTTATCATCACCCTGCGTAGAGTGCTGTAGGAAAATTTTTTGGCGCGCATCCGGGCACTAAGCCTAACAAATATAGGGGAGTTGTTAATATTACGCAAGGTGATATTGCTAACGGTATTATCTTCAAGTATAGGGCTGTCAACAGTCTAGTTGGATATAGGTGTGATTCAACACCATCCCGCTGGTATCCATTTTAATGTTATTTGTCATGGCGTTAGCTACCACCGTGAAAAAAAAGTGATACCAGCCCCATGGTAAATGGTAAATTTTTTTAAAGTCACGTTTGCAAATCTCATTGCCCACACTCAAGTTATTCTGACAATTTTAATTGGTAGCTAAATGAGGTGGTATTTGCGTAAACTTTATAAGGTTCTAGCGGTCTGGGGCCACAACCGTTTGATCCCACCCCCAATGTTTTATGGCTTATGCATAACACAGTGCCTTTGCTTTTTGGAAGATCAATTTTGTACTCAACCGGCTCCATTTCCTCATCACTATATGGCAAAGCAGCAACTTGCATAACAGCATCAAGCTGTTTAACATTTAAACCTAAGCCGTCTGCCGATGTTATATTTGCCCAACGTACATCCTCATGATTGCCTTGCTCCATGGGCTTTTCATAGCCTGTCATTTGATCAACTACCCTGCTGCGGAAATGGCCAACGTCAAAACCACTTTTACGGTCGGCATAGTTTTCCATCGGTCCCCGTCCAAGGTAATCAAACTGGTTAAGATCTTTATTCAGAAACATACGCACGCCGATCCTTGCCAACACCAGTTTAGGGTCGCTAAAATCGACCTCATTATTTACTACAATATTTCCATCACTATTGATTGTATAAATGGCTTTATGATGAACTAAAAAATTCTGTTTACCTGTACCTGTTAGGTTGATACTTATCTGCACCACATTGGTGGCAACCTGGGTGCTTTTTACGTCATTAGCTATCCAGCTAATTTCCTTTAGCCCATATTTATCCCAGTCGCGATACGCCCACATATCATCTATCTGGTGTGGTGCGCGCCATAAGTGAAGCATCGGGCCACCTTGATCGCGTAAGATATCCTTACCATCCTTCTCCATTTTGACAATAGTGCCTTTTGTTTTATCAAAGGTTAAAGCAAAGTCCTTGCCTTTCACCTTGATCTCGTTACCTGAATCATTTAAGGTTAAACTGGCACCGTTAGCCTTGTGTACAAAAGCAAGTATAGGTGTACCTAACTCAAATTGTTGTTCAGCAACCTCAAATCCTTTCTTAGCCCATAGTTTGTCAGAACTTATCTGGAATGATATCCTAATAAAGTATTCGGCACCCGCCTTAGCATGGATCTGGAATGGCACTTTAATAACCTTCTCAGTGCCTGGGTTAATCGAACCCACATTTAATGGCCCTGAGGCTACGATAGTACCGTTCTCGTTAAGTTCCCATTTGGCTGCAAAATTATTCAGGTTCAAAAATTGATAACGATTCTTTATAGTAAACTCCTTTTTAGTAACGTCTCTAGCTTTTATAGTGACCCACTGGTAAGCATGTTTTAGCTCAGGAAAATGTGGTTTAGGCGACCTATCTGAAAATACAACTCCTTTATGGATAAAGTAGTGATCATTTGGGTACTCACCAAAGCCACCACCATAAGCAGTGATAGTATGTTTTTGGTCGCGATTGTTGTAGATGCCCTGATCTTGCCATTCCCAGATCGCTCCGCCCAGTAATGCTGGGTATTTATCAAACAATTCATTATATAGATCAACCGAGCCCATTGAGTTAAACATAGCATGCGCATATTCGCACAAATAATAAGGTTTAGTTAATTTCTCGTCTTTGGCATTGCCTTCTACTCCGTCAATCCCGGTATACATTTGACTGTCAATATCTGCGGGATTCTTATCATTACCAATGCCAAAGCCTTCGTAGTGTGTAGGCCGGTCATCAATAGCTTTAATGGCTTTTAGCGCTGCCCTAAAGTTTGTACCCCCACGACCGTTCTCATTACCTAAGGACCAAATAACTACGGACGGATGATTTTTGAAATTTTCGACGTTGGCTATATTACGCTCGACAATTGCTGCTTTGATCGTAGGTTCTTCATTAAACTGGTTTTGCTGTGCGTGGCACTCTACGTTAGCCTCTGCTACTAAATAAATACCATATTCGTCGCATAATTCATACCATCTTGGATCATCAGAATAATGGCTGGTGCGCACATGATTGCTATTTGTTTGCTTGATCAATACCAAGTCTCTGATCATTTGCTCCTCTGTAACTGCGTGTCCATCGTCCGGCCAGTTTTCATGGCGATTGACACCCTTGAGTTTAATAGGTACTCCATTGACTAAAAACAAACGTCCTTTTATCTCTATCTCGCGGAAACCTGTACGTGCAGACAAGGTTTCAACTATATTATTACCATTATTTAGGGTGATAACCGTAGTATAAAGCTTAGGAGTTTCGGCTGTCCATTTCTGTGGATTACTGACGTGGATACTGGTTTTGACCAAAGCTTCTTCGCCGGGTTTTAACGCAGGTACATATGCTTTGGCGGCAGCATTTTGCACTTTAACTGTTCCGTCATAAAGCGTTACCACAACCTGCCGTGCAGGCATAGCCACTTTGCTGTAATTTTTTACTTTAGCTGATACATTCAACTCTGCGTCTTTATATTTGCTGTCCAGATCGGTTTTAATAAAAAAATCGCGGATATGTTCTTGCGGCGCGCTCCACAAGGTAACGCTCCTGAAGATTCCGCTCAGGCGAAACATATCCTGATTTTCTAAATAACTGCCGGATACAAAGCGATAAACCTCTACCGCTAACATATTTTTGCCGGGGTGGACATATTTGGACAGGTCAAACTCGGCAGCATTACGACTGTTCACGCTGTAGCCTACCTTTTTACCATTCACCCAAATAAAGAAACCCGCATCGACACCATCAAAAGTGATAAATACGCGCCGGCCGTTCCAGTTTGTCGGCACAATAAAATCACGGCGATAGCTACCTACCGGATTGCGTTCATGCAATGTTGTATATTTTTTATTTTTAGGTTCGGTCATCACCCTTGGGTAATCACTCTGAAATATCAGGGTAAAGTTGCTGTAATCAGGCGTTCCGTAACCTTGCACCTGGAAGGATGATGGGACTTTTATATCCTTCCATTTAGAAACATCATAATCGGTTTTATAAAAATTAACCGGACGTTTTTGCGGCCAGTCAACCCAGTTAAACTTCCATAACCCATTTAAGCTAATGGCCTGCGAGGATGCACGTCTATTGGCTTTTACTGCCTCGGCCAAGTTACCATACGGCATTAAAGTAGAATGGTTCAATTCCTTATTTATGCCAATATTCTCGGGGTCCTCAATTTCTTCAGGAACGGTTGCAGTATCCGTTTTAGAGAAATTACTCCCTTCAGGTACGCTTTGTCCGAAGGTTGGAACATACAAAAATGAGAGTAGCAACAAGAGTGCAGCGTATAGATATTTAAAACTGTTTTTATTCATGCCCAATTTATCTATTTATATGATTAGGGTTATTTTGAAAATAAGTATTCTATTTGATATTGAACTGCAAATTAAAGCAAAATTGCTTTTTGAAGTTATTTGACAGGGATTTATCAGTACTTCTTAAGCGTAACAAAAGGAAATTAACAAGGTGTATACTTATTGAGTAGTTATTGTTAAAGTTTTGCCTTTCTTTAAGTCGGCATCATCAATAAAGTAGCCATCTACTTTTTTATCATTCCAAGCTATGTTGGTAATTTTGCGTCCTTTACCTTTTTTAATAATTGTAGTAGGTTTAGCACCTAAGTTTAACGTTACTTTGTCAAACAAGGGTACCGACACTATATAATTCGGATCAGCAGGCGAGAAAGTATAAAATCCCATAGCGTTATAAACAAACCAAGCCGACATCTCGCCCGCGTCATCCATACCTGCATAAGCTAATTTGTGTTTACCCATATCATAGTAGTGGTTCATAATACTGTCAAGATACATTTGTGCTTTTGGCTGCTTATCTACAAAATAATAGTAATAAGTAGTGCTGTGATCTGGTTGATTACCATGACAGTAATTACCAATAAAGCCGGACATATTCGCAGCTTCGCGACCGTCATAAGGCGTAGTATACATGTCATCCAGCTTTTTTTCAGCAGCGGATTTGGTGCCGTAAAGTGAAATCATTCCTTTTGGATCATGTGGGGCAAAAAACGTTGACTCCCATGCGTTTGCTTCGCGATACATGTACTCGTAGTAAACAAAACCAGGATCAAAATTCTTTACCCAGCTACCATCAGCCAATCTGCCTTGCATGAAGCCCGTTTGCGGATTAAAAACGTTTTTATAGTTGCCTGTACGCTTCATCAACATATCATAGCTTTTCATATCGCCAAGCTCTTTGGCTAATAGTGCGGTAGCATAATCGTCATAAGCGTACTCCAAAGTTTTGGTAACGGCGGCTTTGCGAACCGTACCTAAAGTAGGTTTTTCTACTGCATCTTCCGCTATATATCCTTTGGCGTTGTATTCGTCAACGTATTTGCGGGTGCCTTCAACGGTAGCATTTTTTAACATCAGATCATAAGCCCCTTTTACATCATATCCCCTTAAACCTCTTAAGTAAGATCCCGCGATAATTGGAGAGGCATGATCACCGTGAAAAAATGTTGGCATAAAGCCACCTATCTTTCCTTTATCGATCATTGATTGTATAACATCGTTAAGCACTTTTGGAGCAAGCATGCCTAATAAAACATCCTTGTTGCGGTAGTCATCCCACATAGATGGCTCTGTGTAATAATTAAACCCTTTGTTTACTACTTTACCGCTCGCATCAGTGAAATCACCATTAGCATCACTGCGCAATACCGGCCATAAGAAGGAGCGGTACAAGCAAGAATAAAATATCCCCTTTTGACGTTCCGTCCCACCGGTAACTTGTATTTTACCCAATAAATCGTTCCAAGTGTTTGTCGCTTCTGTTCTAACCTGTCCGAAGGATTTCCCCAACATTTCCCTTTTTAAGTTAGCCTTAGCATTTTCTACAGACACATAAGAAAACCCAATCTGTAGTTCTAAGGGCTTTGCTGCGTCTGCAAAACTAATCACAGGCGTTTTTTTCGGGCCGGCTTGCCTACCCTGCCCACCGCGACCTTGACTCGGAATGATAGTGGATGTTAGCGTATCTATCGCCGTAATCTGATGATTTGATACGGCATAAAAATATATTTTTTCGCCGGTCTGTTGAAATCCGCTTAATACGTTATTTCCTTCTTGGTTAATTTTCCAACTACGCACGCCCTCATTAGACATCGAGAGATCTGCTATAAGTTTCTTGTTGATATTTGATTTATAAGTGTACTTATGGAAAGCGGTACGCAAAGTAGAAGTTAGCTCAACATTAATACCATAGCGCGGCAAATAAACCTGATAATAGCCGGGATGGGCAGACTCCTTTTTATGACTGTATGGCGATTGATAATTGTCCGCAGTGAAATCACTCCCGGATGCTGGCATCAGTGGGATATTACATAAGTTCCAGTGGCCTTTGCTGGTGTGCGCAAATCCATAAATAACGGTATCTTCATATTGGTAACCTGATCCGCTATGAAATTTGGATACAGGAGTAAGTTGCACCATAGCGTTTGGCAAAGATGCGCCCGGAAACACTTCTGCACCCCAGCTACGGTATGTCGGTACAAAGCCAAGGTCCTTAGGATCCCATAACGTAGCAGTCCCTAACAAAGGATTTACATACGACGTCACCTGCTTCGACATCGTTCTCTTTTGTGCATTGGCATACCCCAATCCCAGAAATAACAGAGCGATCAGTAAAATATTCCTTTTCATATAGTTACAAGTTTTTAAAATATTAGCGGGGCGGTTTATAACGCAATGTTATGCTATTGAACTTACAAAAATTTATACCAGCCATTTAAAAATCTGTGCAATCGTTACCGTAAAAGTTTAGTGACAACTTGCCTTCTGTTTCATTACAATTGATTTACTTTGATAATCAATTGTAATGAAATCAACCCATGAGAACCCGTCTTATCCTATTTTTTTCCATAATTAGTTTAGCTACTCACGCCACTTACCATCCATCGGTTCAAAAATTAATGGTTTCACAATTGTTTTCTGATCATGTTGTGCTACAGCAAAAAACAAAAGTGAATATATGGGGCTGGGCGTCTCCCGGACAAAAAGTATGGGTAATTGGTAGCTGGGATAAACAATCAACCGCAGTTACCGGCAATGATGGAAAGTGGAAGGTAAGGCTTTCGACCCCATCAGCCGGCGGCCCTTATAAAGTTACGATCCGGACTACGGAAAGTGCCATAGAAATTAAAGATGTGTTAATCGGCGAAGTTTGGCTGGCATCTGGGCAATCCAATATGGATATTCCATTAAAAGGCTGGCCACCTGGAGACACTATATTTAACTCTGCTCAAGAGATCAATAATGCAGAATATCAGGCGATACGTTTTAGGAAAGTGCCTTTTGGCGTTTCTACAACGCCCTTAGATTCTGCTGGGGGTAACTGGGTGGCGTCGTCGCCTGGGACAGCAGGCAATTTTAGTGCTGCCGCTTATTTCTTCGCAGTACAGCTTCATAAAAAGCTAAAGGTGCCAATTGGCATAATACAATCTTCTATAGGCGGAACACCTGCTGAAGCCTGGACCAGTAAAGGGTATTTAAGTAAAATTGGTGATTTTAATAATATAATTGCGCAACAGGAAATGTCAAGCACTAATCGCTCTAAAATTAACAGCAATTCTCCGACGGTGCTTTTTAATGCTATGATTAACCCAATTGTACCGTATACTATTAAAGGCATAATTTGGTACCAGGGAGAATCAAATGTTGGCAGAGCAGAGCAATATAAACGCCTTTTCCCAAATCTGATTGAAGACTGGCGAAATAAATGGCGGGAAGTACTGCCATTTTATTATGTACAACTGGCTCCTAATATCTACAAAGCTGCCGATCAGCATGAGCAAGGACAAAAACTAAGGGCCGCACAAAATTATGGCTTAAACTTACCTAAAACCGGAATGGTAAGTACGCTTGATATCGGTTATTTAAAAACCTCACATCCTCCGCAGAAACAACAAGTTGGCGAACGCCTGGCAAGGTTTGCACTAAAAAATGAGTACGGCGATAAGAGATTAGTCGCCTCCGGCCCGATATTTAAAAAATGTATAGTATCTGGTAGCAATTTAATCATTGTGTTTAATGGTGTCGGAAGCGGTTTAACAGCCTCTGTTCAGGGCTTGGATAATTTCGAGATCGCCGAAAAAGACTCCGTCTACGCAAAAGCTGTGGCTCGAATAGAAAATAATAAAGTAATCGTCAGTAGCGCAACGATAAGCCATCCTGTATTTGTCAGATACGCCTGGGGAGATACCAATGTAGCCACCTTATTTAACAAAGAAGGATTGCCAGCCGCGACCTTTACCTCTGAAAAGTGAAGGGCATAGGAGATATAATAAATATTCTGACCTACGGTCTGAAACGAGTAAGGTTAGCATCTAGGAAGTACAGCTGTTCCAGATTTCTTAAATCAAAAATAAATTTGATATAAATAATTTGATTACCTAAAACCATAATTATGCGATTAATTAAACTTATTAGCTGTTTTACGTTATACTTTTTAATCGCTTTAAATAGTAAAGCGCAATTAAGTATGTTTCCGGCAGTGAGTGTACCTGTACAAATCACGCCGAATGGCAAAGAACACTTATTTGCCAGCTACTACGGAATCAATTCGTGGAGTAAAAACCAACATTTTGCCACAGTATTAGAAACAGATGTACAGTTTCGAATCCCAACAGCATTAGATACCGCGACACTCGGCTTGGTTGACATGCGAACCAATAAATTCCTCCCCTTGACGAAAACCACCGCCTGGAATTTCCAGCAAGGTTGTATGGCACACTGGCTGGCCACTAATCCGGATTCAGTTATAATTTATAATGATATGAGGAACGGCAAATACGTATCAGTTATCATGAACGTAATAACGCGTAAAGAATTAAAGATTTTGCCCTATCCCATCGGTGGGGTCTCTCCTGATGGCAAGGAAGCTGTAGTGATTAATTTTTCCAGATTGCGAATAACCCGTACAGATTACGGTTATGATGGCGGCGGACAGGATGCGCAACCTAGCGTACGGTTTCCTGTTAATGACGGTATATTTTTGCTCAACCTAAAAACAGGTTCTATTAAACCTGTCGTATCATTTGCGCAATTAAGAAGCCAAGTACCAGAAATTAAAAACCCTAACGGCATTGAATATATAGGTCATGTACTATTTAGCAAAGGTGGCTCTAAATTATTTTTCTTGGCAAGGGCCATTCCAGATTGGAACACTACTTCATTCACTATCAATAAGGATGGAAGCGACTTAAAGCGTTGTTTTCCGGATAATTGGGGTGGATCACATTTCGATTGGCTTGACGACCAACGCTTACTAATTACTGCTTTATATGAGGGCAAAAAAAATAGCCATATTTTATTCACTGTTGGCCAAAGTAATTTTCGGAAGTTGGGGAGCGGTAAACTTGATTATGACGGGCATGGGACGTTCTCGCCAGATGGAAAATGGATGGTCACTGATACCTATCCCGCAAGAAATCGGGACCAGACAATTACTTTATTGAATATGAAAACGGACTCGGTACTTACGTTAGGCAACTATCGTGAACCACCAGAATTTAAAGACGGCTGGCGGGCAGATATCCATTGCCGCTGGAGCCCCAACGGAGATCTTATCGGCTTTAACTCGACACATACAGGGTCAAGGCAGGTTTACGTAATTAAAGTTAAATAGCAGTTTAAAATTTAAAGTAGACCAAACAAGCGTGTACTCTTTCAAAGCAATCAAATGCAAACAAGCTCTTTCCCTAAACTCAATATGGTTTTAAATATCGCCTGTGGTTTTTTCGTATATGTTTAAATTAATCATCATCAAATTAATTTAAATACAATATGCTTTGTTTTTTCATGGATTTTTTAAGTAACGGTTGCAAGAAGATTGGGCAACGCTTGCGCGGATTTAAATATTCACTTTATACAATATTTTAAAAGCGCCTTTATATTAGATACAAGCAGCGCTTTGTTTATCTATATTTGGGACATTGTTAATGTTCAGACTGGCCAGGAATTTCGGGTATTCCCGGGTCGTCTAAAATTTGGACTGCAGTGCCATCGCCCACGGTCTTCCAATCATGCAAGACCCAAACCACCTTTTTATCGCGTGTTACTTCTATTATTTGCGGGCCATTGCCGCTTTGACCGCGCGACGTAAATATAGTGTTGCCATTAGCCAGCCTAGTACAGCTTTGCGGAGCCGAAGTAAATTGATATGCGGCCGGCAAATCTGTTTTGCAATTAAACTCCCATATCATTTCTTTGTTAGGATTAACTTCGCGGGTTAACCAGTCTTTTTCATTCGTAATTAATGTGTTGCCATTTTTTAGCCTTATAGCTGCCCAAGGCTGCGCGATATCATAACTCCAGACCTCTTTGAAGTCTTTGTCGTATTCTACAACCCTACCTCTGCTCATATAGGATATAAGGTAAGTTCCCTGCGCGGTAACACGCGCGCGTCTAAACTGCCCGTGTATGCCGGCTGCATCCAATGGTTCTTTAAAAGGCAGCTCGTGTTCTACCTCGACTTTCCCGGTTTTGATGTTAACAACATACAATTTTGGGGGCAAACCATTTACGACAAACATCACCTTATTCAACCCTATTGGCTGGCAAGCATGCACCTCGGTGTGATCAGCACCTTGAGGTACTTTAAAGTCCATTCTCCAAAGCACCTTTTTATCCGGTGTAATTACCGCGATATATTTCATGCGGCTAAATAAAATATTACCATTTGATAACATCCACACATCATCGAACTCGGGCCCTTTGCCTGTATTGTAAGTCCAAATAACTTTTCCATTGTTCACGAGAGACATCCGGTTGCAGTTCTCGCCAACATACAACATTGGGTGTTGAGCCAGGCCGTTGCCGGGCAAGTTTTCAGGCGTTGCTTCTGTGGAATTGATCAACGGTGCGTATTCTTCCTCGGGCGCCATTTCCGGTACATTGGCTGCTGTAAAAAGATTTAGTACATCCATACACGGGGTAATGCTTTTAACGGCTGGCATTGACTTTACTTTTTTTTGCGCAAAAGCAATATTGGAAAATATTGACAAAATTAGCGCAAAGTAAAAGCCGTTTTTCGTTGTTTTCATAATTGAAAAATCATTTTAAGGTCTTGTTAATGTTCAGATTGACTGCGGATCTCCGATGGTTCTCAGATAATATCAACTCTGCGATGCACCGGCTGTTATCTACAACTCCTTCTTATCAACAGCTGACAGTCGGGTATTTGGGAGCTGGTTGCTATTAAACAGGTTGAAATTCTTTACCTGATTTAACTTAAACATCGGTATTCCACTAGCTCCCTGCGTACGAATATGCTGAAAGTCTGCACCGTCCACATTGTCCAAAATAAATGCAGGGCGTAGGTCTTCATTCATGAAACTCACTTCCACATCGCTCATTTTTAAATCTTTAACATTCCTTATAAAGAAGCCATAAGCGGGTGTGATTCCAAACGAATCCGGTTCGGGGTAATCTCTTATTAAAGGCTTTACTTCCCGACCTGCTTGCTCTTTAGTGCCGCCACCTTTGTAGTAGATCCGGATATTATTTAATGTCAAATCTTCAATATCATGACCGGGTATGCCGCTTATAATAGCTCCCTGTTCGCCGGTGACATCATAAGCAATGATATTGCTTATGATGACCCTGCGCAATGTACTGTAAGGCGAATCCTTAGGGCCACGCATACGGGCGCCGAGCCTTACAAATATTGGCGAGTTGTTGATATCACGCATGGTAATATTACTTATGGTGATATCTTCTAATGCTGCGCCATCAACAGTTTCCAGCGCCAGACCTTTGCAATGGTCGAAAATACAATTTGTTATGGTGATGTTTTTATATCCGCCGTTAGACTCGGTGCCAAATTTAATACGGCCCTGCGGGTGTTGTCTGCCATCCTTTTTAAAGCTCCCGTCTAAAAAAGTTCCTTCATTGTATCCTGAAACCATGCAGTTGGTGATAGTTACATTCTCTAAAGCACGTGGATAGTTTAAGGAATAATCACATTTTAAACACAAGGCATCATCGCCCGGGGCGTTAATAGTAGTATTCGATATATGCACGTTTTTGCTTGAGATCAAATCGATACCATCCCGACCGGTATCCATTTTAATGTTATCTATGGTTGCGTTATCTACCGCCGTCAATAAAAAACAAAACCAGCCGCCATGGTAAACGGTAAAGTCTTTTAGAGTAACGTTTTTGCAAAATTTCAGTGCCAGCGCTTTATTTCCATAACCTTCGTTTTGTCCTGGTTTTCTTTCATCTTTTATCAAGCCTTTTCCCCATATCTTCCCCGGCCCCAGTATTGAAATATCGTGCAGGTTTTCGCCTACGATGAGGCTGTTATGAAAATGACTATGACCGTAATCCTGATAAATTTCATTTTCACCTTTTTCAGGCATATCGTATTTGATGTTATCATCATTAGTTGCAGCCACAATGGTAGCTCCTTGATCTATATACAGCGCCACGTTGCTTTTTAGGTGTATGGTTACCGACAAATAATCGCCGGCTGGGAAATATACGGTACCACCGCCTGCGGCAGCTGCCGCATCAATGGTCTTATCTATGGCTTTGGTATCTAAATTTTTGCCATCACCTTTTGCACCATATTTTTTAACATTATAAACAGGTGCCTGAGCTACTGCACTAAAAACTGTTGAAAGCAATAAAGCAACTGTTATCACTAAGATATTGTATGAATTTTTCATGTATTGATGATTGTCTAATTGTTTGGGCAAGTATTATTTAGTTTTTCGTATTAAAGCAACTTCTGCATAGGTAACCGCACTTGCTTTATTTCCGAAGCTGTTACGCACATAAGTCAATACGTTGGCAATCTGTTTATCGGTTAAAAAGCTGTGCGATGGCATAACATTGCTATATTTTTCTCCGTTTATTTCCACGCCTTTTAATCCTTTAAGCAATACACTTATCAACCTGGTTTTATTGCCTAATACATAATTGGTTTTAATTAGCGGCGCGTTCAGGTCCTGTACTGGATATACCGCTGATATTGACCACCCAATTCCGGCGGAATGTGACCAGTGATTCCGCGTCAAATTGACCACCCCATTCCGGGGCAAACTGACCAGGCATTCCGGGCCAAATTGACCACCCGAACGATCAGCTAATGCTGTAGAAGCACCCATCTTTACTAGGTTTAACATAACCTCCAAAAGCATGGCCAACACTACGATTAGCATGAGTAAGATTAGAAAGATAATAAGGATGTACACTAATGGACGCAGTATCATGTCGATAGCTGCCCAGGCTGATACATCCCGGAATACCGTTAAGAAGTACCTGGCCTCGTTTAAGGATAGTGGCTTTACGTTTGAGG